>JABXGX010000185.1 GCA_016550405.1 archaeon
ATGAGCCCGAGGAGAGTTCGACGATCCCTTGAGGTGACCCGGTATTCTTTGTCTTCTTTTTTGGGATTGAATATATCGGTATCTTCATCATAGTAGTCATTGACGCCATACAGGAACACATTTGCTGGAAACATGAAGAAGAAGAGTTGCAAAGCGAAGAATGGGTTGAGAAATTGAAAGATAGTCGTAATACCTATTGAATACCCAATCAGGTAGGTTCCTCCAAGATAGAGCCAGAATCGTGGACGAGAAATCCGAAAGGCTAAACGAACAACACTACTCAAAATTGATCCCTTCAGTGCTGGTATTGTTTTTGAATTTGATCAGTTACAATTTTGGATGAGACTAAAGCCATCGGAACGCCAATTCCCGGATGGGTATATTGCCCCGTATAAAAGATGTTCTTTACTTTTTTACTCTGGTGCCGAGGACGGAAGAACGCCGATTGACGGAAAGTATGGGTTAACCCAACTGCAGTTCCTTTGTAGGCATTATAATCAGTAGAGAAATCGTTCAACGAGAAGGTACGTTTAATACTAATGGCATCATTGAATCGCGTTCCAATTAGCTTCTCCATATGCCTGATAATTTTGTTCAGGTAGGCTTCACGGATTTTTGGCGTATCCTCGATACCTGGAGATATTGGAACAGTGATGAAGATATTCTCCTTTCCTTTCGGGGCGACTAATGGATCAAATCGAGATGGACAACAGACATAATATGCTGGTTTATCTGGCCAAGTAGGATCTTCGAAAATCTGATCGAAGTGCTGGACCCAATCATATTCCAAGAACACATTATGATGAGTTAACGGGTCTAATTTTTGGTCTACGCCAAGATAAACGACAAAAGCAGAGGGAGCAATCACTTTGTTTTCCCAGTATTGGGCAGGATAAGACTGATAGTGCGAATCGAGGAGCTCAATTTCAGTGTAGGGATAATCTGCATTCACAACCACTAGATCGGTTTCAAACTCCCCTTGAGTTGTTTGCACTTTATTGGCACTGCGTTTATCTACATCGATGTGTGTAGCTTCAACCCCAAAATGAATATCCGCACCTTGTTCCTGGGCTAGTTTCATGAGACCTTCCGGAATTTTTCCAATCCCACCTTTGGGGTACCAAACACCGAGATTATAATCGATATGTGAAATGATGGAGTACAGGGCAGGAGTGTTCTTTGGATTCCCGCCGAGGAACACAATGGGATATTCCAAGATTTTCCGTGCTCGGTCGCTTTTGAAGAATTTCCGAACATATCCATCGATGTTACTAAGGATGTGTAATTTCCGACCTGCGCGTATAAGCGACGGGCTGAACATAGACCACAGACTATCGAGGTCCTTGTACATGATTCCTTGCATCAGATGCTCATAGGTTTCTTTCGACTTGTCCAGATATTCCTGAAGTTTCGCAGCACCGCCTTTTTCAAATCCTTCGAATGTGTTCAGATTTGGCGCTAGATCCGCTGTTATCTCAACGATATCATCGGTACCAAAGAAGATTCTGTAGTTGGGGTCTAATCGCATCAATTCATAATAATCTGCAACAGATTTTCCGAATTCGTTGAAGAAGTTTTCAAAGATTTCTGGCATTAGATACCAAGAAGGACCCATGTCAAACACAAACCCTTCGGTTTCCCATACACGGGCGCGGCCTCCAGGTTCTGGATTCCGCTCAATGACTGTAACATCATATCCGTTCTTGGCTAAGAGTGCAGCTGCTGATAATCCACCGACGCCAGCCCCTATGATTAGGAGATTCTGATTTTTCATGGTTTAACTCCTTCTGATTGATGCGGGTTCGCTTCTGGCTTTATTTAATGATTATGCATTATTTTGACGATTCATTTAACATTCAATGATTGGCTATAAGTATTAAATGGTTTCAATTGTAAGAACGAACAGTTTATAAGGAAATTCTTTGACCCCGAGGGAGATTAACCCCGTTAAGAAACCTATTGAGTCGATACCACAATGTTAAGGGGAAATATACATCACATAGATGTCGTTCCGACACAAATCCGTGCTAAAGACGAGTTGACAAACGGCGAACTGAATCGAGCCTACAATTACTGCATGGATCTCTTTGGTAAATATGCAAAATCCTTCCATTTCGCTTCGCGGTACCTTGAGCCAGAACAACGCCGAAGCATTTCAGCGCTCTATGCGTTTTGTCGTCTTGCCGACGACTTTGTCGATGAAGTCGACCTCAGTCCCAAGGAAATTGATAGCGAAGTCCGAGTCCTCGGAGAAATAGTTACACGATTAAGCAATGGTGAAACCTTCGATCACCCCGTGTTCTGTGCGTTTGGCGACACGCTAATGAAATATCAGATACCGGTGCATTATCTGTATGAATTATTAGAAGGCGTCCGGATGGATGTTTACAGCCGCGAAATCCAAACTCAAGAAGAGTTGAATCTATACTGTTTCCGCGTGGCATCAACAGTGGGGCTTGCTATGTGTCATATTTGGCGAGCCATTCATCCTGAAACTCTTCAACGGGCAGCGGACCTCGGCATCGCGATGCAACAAACCAACATCCTCAGAGATATTGCTCCAGACTTTGAAAAAGGTCGTATCTATATCCCTATGGAAACACGTAAGAAATTCAGGATTCGCCGAGAAGATTTCGAAGCCAGAAAAATTACTCCTAATTTCAGACAACTAATCCAATATGAAATACATCAAGCACGAGCCAACTATGCCAGCGCTGAAATCGGAATCCGAGACCTACAACCAGCTGCAGCTTTCAGTGTCAAGGTTGCAGCTCGAGTCTATGGCAATATTCTGAATGCAATTGAAAAAATGGATTATCAAGTTTTCAAGAAACGTGCGTATGTGCCTAAATGGAAGAAATTCTGGATTGCCCTCCAATGTCGACGGGAATATATGCGCGACATCAAGGAATTTGTCCTGAACCCCTAACCTAGCCTAACACGTTATTGATTATAGGTGAAATTCTTATGACCAAACCATCCCCGCCAAATGCTATTGTGATTGGAAGCGGATTTGGTGGACTCTCTGCCGCCGTTCGAATGCAAGCCGCAGGTTATCAAGTTACATTATTAGAAAAACGTCATCAACTCGGTGGACGTGCTGGAGTCTTTGAGCGGAAAGGTTATCGAATTGATACCGGACCAACAATTGTTACTCCACCTTTTGTAGTTGAAGATGTCTTTCACGAAGTGGGACGGGATCCAGCCGAATATATCGAATTGGTGCCGATTCATCCCCATTATCGCCTTCATTTCGCAGATGAGACACACTTCGACATTGGAAGTACAGAAGAAATTGTTAATCAAATCCAACAGATTAGCCCTAATGATGTAAAGGGCTTCTACAAATGGCACAAGATTCTCAAACCTATCTACGAATTGGGGTTTGAACAATTTGCTACTACACCCTTTGAAAGCATTTGGAGCATGGCGAAAGTTATCCCTCCGGGAATTCGTCTTAAATCCTACAAAAGTGTCTATGGACTTGTAGCTAGCAACATGAAAAATAACCATCTTCGGATGGCCTTTTCCTTTGTCCCTCTGTTTATCGGAGGGAACCCTTTTACCACGACCAGCGTCTACTCCCTCATCGCTTATCTTGAAAGTGAATATGGGATGCTCTGGGTCCGAGGGGGCACCCACCGTCTCGTTGAAGCTTTAGAACGCTTATTAAAAGAACTCGGCGGTATCATCAAGCTCAATTCCGAGGTCACCAAGATTGAAATTGATGAGAAAGAACGGAAAGTAATAGGGGTCCAAACAAAAGATGGTGAATATTATCCCACTGAAATAGTGATTAGCAACGCCGATGTCGCAATGACATACATGAGCCTCATCGACTCAAAATACCGAAAAAAGAACAGTGATCACCGATACAAGAAAGCAAAATACAGTATGAGCCTATTCATGATATATTTTGGCACGAAGAAAACTTATCCCGAGATACCCCACCATAATGTCATCTTCAGTGCCCGTTACAAAGAACTCGTTAAAGATATTTTTGAAAGGCATATCCTACCCGATGACTTTTCTATCTATCTACATGTTCCAACACGAACAGATCCCGAGCTAGCACCCGAAGGATGTGAAACCTTTTACGCCTGTGTCCCTGTGACAAACCAGGATTCGGGGATTAATTGGGAGCAAATGAAGGAGCCCTTTCGAGATAGAGTGCTTCAATTTCTCAATGACAAATACCTTCCCGGACTCCTGGATAATCTCGAAGTGTGTGAAGTTTTTACTCCCCTTGATTTTGAAAAGGAATTCAATGCCTACAAAGGCAATGCCTTTCAGTTACAACCTCTACTAATGCAATCAGGATACTTTAGACCACATAATCGATCTCGAGATATCAAGGGGCTTTACATTGTTGGAGCTGGAACTCACCCCGGAGGCGGAGTGCCCAGTGCATTCCTTAGTGGAAAGATTTCCACTGATCTCATCTTCGAAGATTATGGAAAGCCCAACGAAGAAGCACCCGTAGAATAGAAGATAGGAAGTAATGGCTGGACGTATCGATACAAGAATAGCCTAAAGTTTTAAACTTGCTGAAGTCCAGAATTGATTTAATTTATTCAAATGCTAAGTGTGAGAATGAGCTTATTTGGGTGATCTAAGGGCCACAGTTTCTTTGATACTCTTAAGTTTCACAATTTTGAACGGTTTTTCTGGATTAAGCCCTTTCCAACCTTCGGATTTTTCTAGCCCATGGGCTGCAAGAAAATTTGTGGATAATTGCCTTGCTCCCACTTCAGCCATGTGCTCGATTGCCTTCCGCCGTTCAATGGGTTCCTCAACAACTTCAAGTCGTCCTCGAAAAACAACAAAGCAATAGTGTTCTAGATTTGGCGTATACGTTTCAATTTCAACCGCAACCCGATTATCTTGTTCAATCAGAGTTATTTTCTTGCCATACCGGGTGAAATGAAAATAGAGATTCCCATCAAGGTAAGCATATTGAAAGGGAGCTAAATACGGGTAGTCATCGCCCTGGAATGCAATTCGGCAAATCACCTGATTTTTTAGAAGATCCTCGACCATCTGGCGTTCCATTTTGGGTAGTTTTACCAGCGACAATTCAGTCACCCTATACATACTTGAGGAATGCTTTCTCACATATATTCAATACGGAGTCTTTAGCAGGGATACAAAAATGGACTCGCTGCATCAAAACGCTCTCTTCATTTTCCGTCGTGATCTCCGTCTTGAAGACAACACAGGTCTGATAAACGCTTTAGAGGAGTCAAAGCAAGTCCTACCCTGTTTCATTCTTGATCCAAGGCTTCTCCACCAACCCAGTCCTCATAAAAATGCTACTCAATTCATGTTTGAAGCACTTCATGATTTAGACAATAGCCTCCAACGAAAACAGTCTCATCTCAATTTCTTCGAAGGAATCCCTGAGGATATTCTCCCTAAGCTCATAGCCTCCTACAATCTTGACGCTGTGTATATCAACCGCGATTATTCACCTTTTAGCCAACGAAGAGATGCACGAATACAGAAAATCTGCGAGGACACAACAATTGCATTCAAACAATTCGCTGATGCGCTTCTCAATGAACCAGAAACTATCACCACAAAAAATAACGAACCCTATAAGGTCTTTACGCCCTTTTTCCGCAAAGCCTTCGGCATTCCAATCAGTTCTCCCAAAAAAAATACCTACACGAATTATTCATTAATTTGGCAAAACCAACAGAAGAAACGCACTCCAACACTACCGGTCAAGAAAAGGAAGTCCGCTAATACTCTCGTAGGTCCTGGAACTCGAAAAGCCTGTCTAGACATTCTCGACAATCTTCACACTTTCAAACAATATGAGATATCCCGAGATATACCAAGTCAACATGGTACCACGCGATTATCAGCTTATATCAAATTTGGGCTTTGCTCGATACGTGAAGTTTTTACAGCAATTACAAATCAACTCAAACCAAATCACCTATTGTTAAAACAGTTATACTGGCGAGATTTCTATACACACATTGCCTATCATTACCCCCATGTCTTCACAGGAGCCTTTAGGCGCAGATTTAATGACATTCATTGGAACGCGGATAAGATCCTCTTTGAAACCTGGTGTCAAGGAAAAACTGGTTTTCCAATCGTCGATGCGGGAATGCAGGAACTCAACACTACAGGATGGATGCACAATCGAGTCCGCATGATTGTAGCCTCATTTCTAACCAAAGATCTCCATATCAATTGGCAATGGGGCGAACGATACTTTGCTAGCAAACTCATTGATTATGATCCCGCTGTAAACAATGGGAACTGGCAATGGACTGCATCGACTGGGGTTGATGCACAACCTTTCTTTCGAATCTTCAATCCATGGCGTCAACAAGAAAAATATGACCCCGATTGCACCTACATCAAACAATGGATACCAGCTCTTGCGGATATTGAACCGGTAATTATTCATAGCTGGTATAAATCAACTGAATTCGATACACAGATTAAGTATCCCAAACCAATAGTTGACCATAAACAAGAAAGTCAATATTCAAAGGAACTATTCAAATCAACGTTTTCATGAAACCCGAATGCGTGTATTGTACCGAACCCATTATTTACCTATTCAAGCTTTACCATTAACTACGTGCTTTTGACGGGGTGATTTGTAACACGATGGAAAACAAAGACATTATCAAGGTCCTCAATGAAATCGCGGCGCTATTAGAATTGAAGGATGAGACATTTCGCTCACGAGCTTATCGCCGTGCGGCGCGATCAATCGAGGAACTATCAGAAAGTCTTCAAGAGATTGCTGCTCGGAATGAACTTGAAGAGATTCCAGGCGTAGGAAAAGCGATTGCCAAGAAGATAGTCGAATTATTAGAAACTGGGCAGTTGCAATACCTCACAAAATTACGTGATGAACTCTCTTCAGAACTCATTGAGTTGCTCGAGATTCCTGGAATAGGACCAAAGACTGTCAAAGTGTTGCGTGATGGTCTTAGAGTCCAAAACATTGAACAACTCCGTCAAGCCCTTGAAGACCATCGGATTCGTGACCTACCTGGCTTTGGAGCTAAATCCGAAGAAAATATCCAACGAAGTTTGGACATGTACTTGGAACACAGCTTCCAACATAAAGGTCGCATCTTCATTGGAACCGCAGTCCCTATCGCCCAACGCCTAGTTCATGAACTGAAGCAACTCGAAGTCGTCGAGCAAATCGAAGTTGCCGGCAGTCTTCGCCGCTGGAAAGAAACTGTTGGAGATATCGACATACTCGTTACTTCCCATGACCCTACACCAATTATGGACAGTTTCGTAAACCTTCCTGGCGTCGCTAAAGTACTCGCCCATGGACCCACCAAGTCAAGTATCATATTAGAAGAAGGCATTCAAGCCGATATCCGAGTGATTGAGCCAGAATCCTTCGGAGCGGCGCTCCAGTACTTCACAGGGTCAAAAGCACATAATATTATTCTTCGGAGTCTAGCGCGCCAACAAGGTTGGAAGCTAAGCGAGTATGGCTTGTTTGATGTGAAAACTGATGAACGGATTGCAGGATCTACTGAAGAGGGCATATATCAAAAACTGGGTATGCCGTGGATTCCTCCAGAGCTTCGTGAAGAGACTGGTGAAATTCAAGCGGCTCTTGAAAATCGTCTACCAACACTCATCCAACAAGAGAATATTCGTGGTGATCTTCATGTCCATACGAATTGGAGTGACGGGAAAGACACCATCGAAAAAATGGCAAAAACAGCACGACAACGAGGATATGAGTACCTCGGGATCTGTGATCACTCAAAACAAATTCGCATGGCAAATGGCTTAGATGAAAAGCGTCTTCTGAAGCAAATTGAGACTATTCGCCGAATTGACAAGAAAATGACAGGCATTCATCTTCTTGCTGGTGTCGAAGTCGATATCCACTCAGATGGAAGTCTTGATATCCAGGATGATGTCCTTGCACAAACCGACCTGGTGGTGGCAGCAGTCCATTTTGGTAGAAAGGCTTCTGAACAAGAAATGACCAATCACCTCAGTCAAGCCTTGACGAACCCTAACGTGGATATTCTTGCGCACCCAACTGGTCGCATCGTGGGTCAACGAGCGCCCTATGAAGTGAACCTTGAGGAACTCTCTATTACCGCAAAAAAGGAGAACGTCGCTCTTGAAATCAACTCACTTTTCCGCCTGGATTTGTCAGATACAGCTGCTCGTCTTGCCCAAGAAAAAGGCACGAAATTAGTGATTAACACAGATGCCCATGACTCGACTCAATTGAATGCAATCGTTTATGGTATCGCAATGGCTCGACGAGGGTGGGTTGAGGCATCATCAGTGATAAACACAATGCCGTTTGCTCAACTTAGGAAAACCCTCAAACATGTAAAGTAATTACTCGATTTGGCATGAAGGACAGAAGTATACCGAGCCTCCAAGATAAGCGGCTTTCTTAATCTTACCTCCACATCCCTAGCACACACAGCCAGACCATCTACCTTGGGGGTACCATTGGAACCAGAGAGATCAGTGATGTTCTGAAAAGAAATTAAGCAACAGTAATTCTTTCTCTTAAATTGGATAGCAACCAACCTTTTCAAATCCAATTCGCGTAATGTTTTTATCTAATTCCCTTGAGACTAACCATCATGAAAGCTGTTGTTGTGTACGACACTCAATTTGGTAACACTGAGCAAGTCGCAAGGGGCATTGCCAAAGTCATAAATGCTGACACCATTAAGGTTTCTGAGGTTGAAGTTTCGAAACTCAAACCATATGATCTATTCGCATTTGGGTGTCCCGTCCATGCCTGGAATATGTCGTCGGGAATGAAAAAGGCGTTACAGAAACTCGAAGGCGAATCGTTTGCAGGGAAAAAAGCAGGCACCTTTGATACACGGATTGCTTCGAGGATGGCCGGCAACGCTGCAACGAAGATTCAGAAGAAGCTGAAGAAACTTGGCTTTGAAATTATTATGAAACCAGTTCACTTCATTGTGGCGGGTCGAGAAGGCCCCCTCGCTGAGGGTGAAATGGATAAGGTCCAAGCATTTACAGCCTTAAAGTCAACCTGAGTTGGAGAGAGGGGAATTGTGTCATCGAAACCTTCTGAGATAGCCAAAGCACTTTTTGGAGAACAAAAGTATTCCTGCTCGCAGGCCGTTTTGGCGCCTACGGCGAATACATCAGTAATGGAAAAATTGATCGAGTTGCATGAAAATCGCTTCTGCCTTCAGTAGTGGTGTTACGGGACTGGGGAACCTCTGTGGTGGATTAACTGGAACCCTAATGGCTATTGGCTTAAAGTATGGCGGGGCCAGCGGCGAGGATTATGACAAAGTCAATATAGTGACCCGACAGCTCTTGGACGAATCCATCACACTCCATGGGTCCATCATGTTTCGCGACCTAATCAATCACGACCTACACACCGATACGGACATCGACCACGCCTTCAAGACAGGCGCTTTCGACAACGACCCAAAATTCATTGAAGACATTATAGTAATTCTAGGTAACGTACTATAGGCTAGCGGATTTTAGACTCAAATCTGAATTTGGGGGAATTAAGAAACACTAAACATTACCGTTTTACGGTTTAGTTAGTCGTGCTAACACGCATTGTTGGACGAAGGCTACACACAACGTGTTAGTCACTACCACATAACACGTGATAACTCTGGAATAAAAAGACCCTCATCTACCTTTAATCTCTAGTGAGCTGATCATCCATCCACTTCTTCTGTTGTTCAATAGATTTTTCAGCGATCTCAATTAACTCAGAAAGTAGAGATTCGACCTTTGTCAATTTCGCGATTCGGTGTAATTCTTGTGTTTGAATTTTTGGTTTCATTCGAATATATACAGCTAATGCATCTTCTAAGTCACGTGGTGAACCAAACTTTAGCTTGTGATTTATAAATGCTTCAGGACTCACAAGAGTGATTTTGAAATTTTCAATAGGTAATTCAAGTGCAGTTCGCAATGTATCTTCGTCCTCAATAGAGAAATTACCTTTAAGATCAAGCCGTGTTGAAAGTGTTTGATGGAAAATTGTTACATGGGATTTCTCCCCGAACGCTGCAAGTAGTTCATCTCTGGTAACCTGAAAATGATTTTTACCTAGATACTCACAGAAATCTTTGACGTCTAGTTCTTCATGATCGATGATTAAATCAATATCTTGTGTTGATCGTGGATAACCATAGACTGAAACTGCAACCCCACCAACCACAACATACCGAACATTTCGTTGATGAAAATAATCTGTAATGATTCTTAAGAGCTCTAGAAAGGAAGCTGGTTCACTCATTTACTTCCCTCTTAGATAATACTACTTCAAGCGAATTAAGTGAAGCCAATCGTGTAGCTGCTTCAATCCAGGCAATACCACGACAAAGCATCTCAGTTTCTGATAGCCTACGAAGTAAAAGTGCAGTTCGAGTCAAATCACGAAGTCTGTAAGGAGGCATTCGTCGATGCAGTTTAGAAACTATTGAACCCATGATATTTGATTCTCATTCTACCTAAAAAATCCGTCTTTTTGCGAAGAAAAAATCTAACACGCGTTAGAAACACTAAACATCACCGTTTTCTGGTTAGGTTTGTCAGTGCTTATAATTAGGAAGTAAAAATCTTTGCCGATTAGGAAGAGGTAATGAATTTTTAAAGCTGAATAACGCTCTTTCAAATCAATCAAATTTGGAGGATTGAGTATTGGCAAAGAAAAAAAGACTAAAACCCACAACAACAGATGCTGGGATCCCGGTAGCCAGCGATGAGTTTTCTCTTACCGTGGGGCCTGATGGCCCAATTCTGCTGCAGGACCACTACCTGATGGAGCAGATGGCCAACTTTAACAGAGAGATGATTCCAGACCGCCAGCCCCACGCAAAAGGTTCTGGGGCCTTCGGATACTTTGAGGTGACCAAGGACGTCAGCGCTTATACAAAGGCGGCCGTTTTCCAACCGGGCACGAAGACCGAGGTGTTAGCCCGGTTCTCCACTGTGGCTGGCGAGAGCGGCAGTCCCGATACCTGGCGGGATGTGCGTGGCTTTGCGCTGAAGTTTTACACCACAGAGGGCAATTATGACATGGTGGGAAACAACACCCCTGTGTTTTTCGTACGCGATCCTATGAAATTCCAGCACTTCATCCACTCCCAGAAGCGCCGTGCGGACAACGGCCTGCGCGATAACGACATGCAGTGGGACTTCTGGACGCTTTCGCCCGAGTCGGCCCATCAAGTCACCATCTTGTTTAGCGATCGTGGGATCCCCAGGAGCTATCGGCACATGAACGGCTACTCGAGCCACACATATATGTGGGTCAATGCCAAAGGCGAGCGATACTGGGTGAAGTATCACTTCAAGACAAACCAGGGCATTGACTACCTCACCCAGGAAGAGGCCGACCGGATTGCTGGTGTTGATGCCGATTACCACCGCCGCGATCTTTCCGAAGCGATCAAGCGAGGGGAGTACCCCAGTTGGACCCTGAAAGTCCAGATCATGCCCTTCAAAGAGGCCGAAAATTACCGATTCAACCCCTTCGACTTGACCAAGGTGTGGCCCCACGGAGACTACCCAGTACACGAAGTGGGCCAGCTGAC
>JABXGX010000186.1 GCA_016550405.1 archaeon
CATCGATCATCGGTTCATATGCGTGGGGCGGAAAAATGGTTGAACAACTCGCGGCGATGATTCCCCACCTTAAAGTCGAAATTCTTGATCCCGTCATTGCTAAAGGTTATCCTAAGAATTCTGATTTCCAAGCACTCGACAAACTCGCTGATAAAATTGTCGCCAACCACAAAGCAATTGGCATTTACTCCTAGTTCACACATAAAGCTTTGAAATCATTTTCGTCTAAAGTATCCCCGTGGTGATACCTTGGGAGACGATTTGTAGGGTACGGAGTTTTGGTGTATCATCTGGGAACCATGGGTGTTGATGATTACTGTTGAGGTAGACGACGATTTTTGTTCTGCATGCTAGGCTTTTTTTATCTAGATGCCCAGTGTTTGATTGGAAGACTAGGAGGCGTTTGCTGCGTCAACGGCTGTGCTTATGAAATTGTTGGAGTCGGCGCCGTGGCGTTATGACCAGGGGGTTAACTTTCTTACACTGGGTGTTGATTCGAAGTTAAAAGAGCGGATTGCCCATGAGTTCATCTCTTCATCTGATCACGTTCTTGAGATTGGGAGTGGGACCGGGACGCTGGCGCTATTGTGTGCTCGGAAAGGGGCACGGGTGATTGGAATTGATCGGTCGCCTTCTATGATTGTGCTGGCACAAGCCAAGGCTATGAAAGCTCACCTGGTCAATAATGTGCAATTTCGGGAATTGGACCTGACTGAAATTGACCACTTTCCTGATGCGTCCTTTGACGTGGTAATTGCTACCTTAGTGCTGAGTGAATTATCGGAGGTTGAACAAGCCTATGCACTTCGGGAAGCGTGGCGGCTTCTTCGACCGAATGGTCGCTTAATCATTATGGATGAAGTTCGTCCCCGGTCGGTTCGGAAAATGCTTCCGTACTATATGTTACGTGTACCCCTTACCACTTTCACCTTTCTGTTGAGTCAGACAACGACACATCGGATGAAGGATTTAGAAAAAAAACTCAGAATATTCGGGTTTCAAATCACGATACAAGAGCGGTATTTACTGGATTCACTTGTTTTACTTGTCGCGACCAAACAGCCCCAATGGCGAATTGCAGCAGAATCTGCTAGTCTGTATCCAACGATTCAACTAGGATCACGGATTAAATATATGGCTGAAACCCTTTTTCGCTGGGTAAGTGTTCCTACCGCACCAGGGTATATCACCGTGGGACACCCCTCAATCGAAAGCCCTGTTCTGGTCACCTGCAATTATGATTTGACAATTCGCCGTGTCCTGAAAATACTCCAACAAGCGAAGATCGATTGTTATGTGCTGGTAGCGCCAACGCGGGGTATCAATGTCTGGTGCGCGGCGTGTGGAGGTGATTTTACAGCGCACTCAGTCATCGCGGCGATAAAATTGAGTGGAATCAACAAGTTGGTGCGACACCGGCATCTGATTCTTCCACAACTAGCAGCATCAGGCGTTGATCCTGATGTGATTAAGCAAAAGACGGGATGGACCGCCCAATTTGGACCCGTGAATGCCACAGATATCCCAGCCTATTTGAAGAAAGGAGAGAAGAAGACCCTGCCCATGCGAACAGTGCGGTTTCCGGTAGCGCGTCGTTTAGAAATGGCAAGTCTGTACGCGATTATGATTTCGCTCCTTATGATTCCCCTCAGCTTACTCTTTGCGCCCCTCAGACTTGTCACGACCCTGGGACTCGTTTGGCTGCTTATTTGCGGGGCCTATCTTCTGTCTCCATATCTCCCGAGTCGATCTGGGTTCGTGAAAATGCTGGTGTATGGTATATGTTCCATTTTTGTCATCTTACTTGTAGCCTTTTCTACCACAGGGAGCCCGCTAGGCCTGCCATGGGAACTTCTTGTAGCGATTCTTATTTTACTCGTCTTGAGTGTTGATTTCAACGGAATGACTCCAATCTTACCCAGCGACCTCGGACGTCTTCTTTATAGCCGAGGCTACTCAGAAATGCCCTTCTTCACTGGAAAATATCCACTTCAACCCTATGGACGCATCACGCAGGATATGGAGCTTTGTAATGGATGTGGGATGTGTGTACAAGTCTGTCCAGTGAATGTCTACCAGTTAGATAATACAAGACGCAAGGCGGATCTAATTCACCCCCGCCACTGTGTCAACTGCAATGCTTGTGTTCATCGATGCCCAACACATTGCCTTCACATTATCAAATCTTAAGCGTCTAATGACGAACACACGGTGTTGAAGACAATCCCTTGAATACGAACAGCCATTTTTTCGATTCGGGGGGAGAGAGATTAATCATATAGATGACAGGCTACCCAGTGTTTCTTCTTTACTTCGCGGAGTTCGGGTTCTTCCATCGGGCATCGTTTGAAGGCTTTAGGGCATCGAGGATGGAAGTTGCATCCAGAGGGAGGATTAATGGGACTGGGAATCTCCCCCTTAGGAATCTCCTCTCCCATCGTCGCCTTGGGGTCGGGCACAGGTATTGCCGCCATCAGACTAACCGCATATGGATGAAGAGAATCCGTATAGATTTGGTCTTTATCAGCAATCTCTACAATCTTCCCCAGATACATAATAGCAATCCGGTCACAGATATGCCTTGCAGTGGCAAGATCATGAGAGATGAAAAGATACGTCAGGCTATATTCATCCTGTAGATCTTTCATGAGTTCCAGAATCTGCGCCCGAACTGACACATCTACCATCGCAACCGGTTCATCAGTGACAACAAATTCAGGTTCGAGGATAATGGCTCTTCCAAACACAACCCTCTGCCTTTGACCGCCACTGAGTTGGTGAGGTAGCCGATCATAAAAGGAGCGAGCGGGGGAAAGGCCAACTCGTTCTAGAATTTTCATTGTTCGCTGCTTCTGTTCACTCCTTGTACCAATCCCTTGGAGCCTCAGTGCATCAGC
>JABXGX010000187.1 GCA_016550405.1 archaeon
AAAAATGTACAAATACAATAATCGTGAAGGCGCGAACAAGGGTAAAGGGCAAAATCACTACCGAAACCTCATTTGGTTCACCTGCCGAAACTAATCGGCTCGCCACTCATCCTTGCACGTGCCCAGACTTGCTGGGGCTCGGGCGAATGGGCACGGGTCCCCTCTCTTCTCTTTCTTTGGGTCTTTGATTCTTATTTTGTGGGTTGAAGTTTTTGGATCTTAGCTATGAGGGCATTGGTTTTGGCGTGTCCGTCCCGAGTGACAGCTAAGGCGTCGCTGACTTGTCTTTCGGTAATCTTATCAGCAGCTGCAAGGGCACGACATGCATCATAGCCGACATTGGCTAAATCCTTGCAATCTCGAAAGGTCACATCGATGTAATCCTCATTGCACCGTTTCAACCAAGAGTGGATATAAGCTTCACATACAGCAGGAGAATAGCGGTTGGTTCTTTTGTACTTATGAATGGCTTTCAGCTGAGCTGATTCCGAGTATTCCGCATTCTCTCGTAATTTGGTTAATTCTCTAAGCACTTCTTCAGTGAACTTCTCGTGCACTGAGGTCCAGGAATATTGGTCTTTTTTCATTTGTTTTTCAATTGACTTGATGGCGTTTGTCAGTTGGCGAAGGAGCGAATAGAATTCTCGTCGTGTGTCTTTCAATGGTGGGGGATTGTTTTTTTGATCGGTGATGAATGTTCGAAGTTTTGTGACCATTTCTTTTTGCGCCTTCGGTCGAAGGTATCCAAGCAACTGCGTGTTATATGATTGGAATTGTTTCTTTGCATGTGTTTGATGAGTCAATGTGTCATGAACATAATTATGGAATACTGTGTATCGCTCCGAAAGCAGTGATGCCGCAGAACGCACGATTCGACCTTCTTTGGTGATTCGTTCGGGGAGAGCCGGAATGGTTTTTGACATTGAAATGGATCCTCAGAAAGGGTTTCTGCTCAGTTACAGTTAACGATAAAATAATGTATTGGCTGAACAAGTGAAAAACACAGGAGAGCTATTGACTCGTTTTCTGGTGTTTAGCCTTTTTGGGTAAGGCCCGGGGAAGGACGCCTGGGCTAGTGGGACCCGGTATGCCAGCAAACCCTTGCCTTGAATGGTCATGCGGGATAAAATTAGAATTTTGCACCGTTTCATCCTGCAAGGTTAGTGTTTCTTTACGGTCTAAGAGCCACTCAGCCCAAGAGAGTTTGGCATTAGCCTCAAGTTTCTGTAATTTCCGCTTTCCCATAGGTTTTCCCTGTAATAGTATTCAAAACACTGGAAGATAAACTCTCTTATGGGCACTTAGTAATAGGTAGTTGACGTGATCAGCAATGCCTCCTGAATATGTGCCCTGTTCTTTATGTCAGAAGCAAGCAGAATATATGTGCTCGAAATGCAGTGAACCCGTATGCGCAAACGATGCTAGAACCCACGTTATCTGCTCACGATGTTCAGCCCCAAACCATTGCAACTACAAAATACACCAAGCGTTCTGCGAAGATGTACAGCACCTTGAAGAGCTGGTTCTACTATTTTGGGGAGACACCGTGCAACGAATATTCGATCAAGACTTCACTGTCTCAGAATACCCTGCGATTGTGGCAGAAAGTGATGAGAAAATAGTGGGCTTCATCTTCTATACGCCATTCCGAAATGACGATGTACTAATCCTAGCGTTAGGTGTACTTCCCGAGTACCAAGGCTGTGGAATAGGAAAAGCGCTTGTTGCCCAGGTTGAAAAGTTTGCCCAAGAACAGAGACGAAAAGACCTCTTGGTCGTCACAACTAATGATAATCTCCCTGCTCTGGCTTTTTACCAACACGAGGGATTCCAGTTATTTGAAGTACGCCCAGATGTTGTCGCGGAGAAACTTGGAAGAATTCAGTTAGGTATGGCCAATATTCCGATCCGAGATGAGCTGCGATTACGAAAACGGTTACCTATACCTTAAAACTAGATTTCATTTCAAAAATATTCAACTCATCTGAAATCAATCAGGTCGTATTTCAAGGCAGTTTCTTTGTGAATGCAACCTGTGATAGTAGTTACTATATTCAATACGCCTCAGAATGGCGTGCCGATATCGAGTACGCACAGCCACAGAATTCGACGATTAACATCCCTGTTGTTGGCTACTTCGTTCCTGCAGCGAATCCAAGTTTCATCATAGCGGCCGTAGGAATGTGCATCGTGCTTTGGGTGATGTTCGAGATTCTAATATGGTGCTCACGACGCACACAGTTCAATAGAGAACTCACATAGCATGACATAAATTGCTGACACATAAATCGAACCTAAACTAGAACATCGTGAAGAACTGGCCTGCGACGCAAGCCAGCGCATAAATAGTTAGTCCTCGATATTCTTCATGGTTTGAGTCATGCAGGGTGCCATGGTTTCCCGTATCTTTCATCAAATGCAATTTCGTATAACGCTTTTCGGGGACGAGCGGATGGATGTTCATCGGGGACTCCGAGGGCCACTAATGTAATGATATCTGTGTTTTCAGGGATATTAAGCTGAGTTTTTAGCTGTTGGATGAATTCATCTTTTCGTGATTCGTATGTGGCAATCCAGCAGGTGCCATAACCTAAGGCTGTGGCGGCTAAAACGAGATGTTCTGCTGCAATCATTGGATCTTGAAGATGCCATCGTGCCTGGTTTCCTGGACAGCACGAACTCTGTCGTTCGCCTAGTACAACTATAATTGCATTGGCATCTGCGATGAATCGTTGTTGTGAGGGGTGTGCTAAGAGCTGAATGGTTTGAGCGTCTCTAACGACGATGAACCGCCAGGATTGACTATTATTCGTGGATGGTGCAATTCGAGCTGCTTGCAGGATTTTTTCTATGTCCGAGTCAGGAATATCATAGGGTTTGTATCGTCGAATACTGCGACGTTTCTGCAGAACCTTGAAGAAATCCGTGGTGGCTTCGAGTTGCACGATTGGTTGGGATTGAGTCATTTTTCTTCTCCTCTTTCGTAGATTACTGAGTTCGGTTCATCGGCGACTATAGATAAGGGATTCAGGGAATAATTTCCTGTTTCTAATGATTTTGGGGGCTGGACAGCAATTTGTGATGCATTTTTTGTTGGTTGTCATGATGTCGACCTCCTTTTTATCGGGTATCCGATATTTACGTATTGGGTGTCCGATATTTAAATGTATCGGGTATCCGATATTTACTAAGGAGGGTATCGTAAAACGCAGTTTAACGAGCGATTACTCACAGAAGTCTTTCAATCAAAAGGAATTTCCCATTAGTCTGAAGGTTGGCTGGTTTCAATGATTTCACGGAACACTCTGTAGAAATAACGCGTGGCCACTTCTAATCCTGTTCGCCCCTCTTTGGTGAGAGTATAGATGACCTGCCGACCCTGTTTTTTACCGCGTATCAGATTCTTTTGATCGAGGTCTTTGAGGGCCGGATAAATGGTTCCTGGAGAGGGTTTGGATCCTCTTCGAAGCCCAATTTGCTCGGCTAATTCTTGGCCGTTCATGGGTTTTTTCCCAAGTTCCCAGAGTATCTGAAAGGAGAGCATGCCACGCATGTCGCAGCAATCAGGGGGACAGCATTCTTCGGAGTTGGGCGCAGTTGTTGTTGGTTTTGGCATGAAATTTATTGGGCACCCGATACATTTAAATGTGTCCGTTTTCTAGTAGCCACCAACATATTGGACAACCAATATATTTTGGCGGTAAGAATGACCCAAACCAAACGCATCACCGAAATGACCGATGAAGAAATCAAAGCCGAAGTTAGAAAAACCTATGCAAAAGTAGCTCAAGCCACGGGTTCTTGTTGTGGACCAGGCACCAGAAGCGATTATGCAAAGACCCTAGGATATTCGATTGATGATCTTCCCGAATCGGTAACTGAATCGTTTGCCGGATGTGGTAACCCCACGGCGCTTGCAAACCTCAAAGAAGGCGAAACCGTGTTGGATTTAGGAAGCGGTGCCGGATTAGACGTATTTATGGCCGCGCGTCAAGTTGGAAAAACGGGCTATGTCATTGGTGTGGATATGACGCCCGCCATGATTGAAAAGGCGAAAGAGAACGCTGAGAAGCTTGGCGTAACAAATGTCGAATTCCGATTTGGTGATATTGATAAACTCCCCGTAGAAAACGACTCCGTTGATGTTATCATTAGTAATTGTGTCATCAATCTGGCTCCGGACAAAGGCAAGGTATTCCGAGAAGCCTTCCGGGTACTTCGACCAGGTGGACGAATGTTAATCTCTGATATTGTCTTAGAAGCGTCCTTATCTCAAGAAATCCGAGACGAGGTGGCTTCCTATACAGGCTGTCTTGGCGGTGCGATTCTCAAGGAAGAATATCTTCAACAAATTCATGACGCCGGATTTTCCGATGTCCGAATTGTCAGCGAAGCGGCGTTTGACGTCGCCACGAGCGCTAAAATTGAAGCCTTCAAACCCAAATAGTGACATCACCTGTAATCCTCAGTTCCATTCATCACCACCTTAACCCTCCTTGGATTCAATGGAAGGTGATCATATTCATGAATAATCAAAGTCAACAGAAGAAAGTCTTTGAAGAGAACATGTTTAGCCCCCTTCCCATTGCTTTGGTGGGGGCTCTCGTCAACGACGTTCCTAACTATCTCGTAATTGGATACATCTGTCCCTTCGATTTTGGACGATATCTATTCTTCAGTTTGTATAAGAAACGACACACTCGTATTGGTATTAACGAACACCAAACGTTTAGTGTGAATGTGCCCTCCGAGAATCTCATTAATGAGGTTACCTTCTGTGGCAGCAAATCCGGACGAGATGTCGATAAGAGCACTCTTTTCGAAACGTTTTATGGTGAGCTAAAAACTGCACCTATGATTCAACAATGTCCCATCAATATCGAGTGCGAAATTGCCGAAATCTTGGATTATGAACGAAACGACGGCATCATTGGACGCGTAATCAAATCTTACGTCAACCCAGAATGTCTTACGGATGGAAAACTTGACATGCAAAAAGTCCATCCCATCATCTGGGCCTCTGGAGGAGATTTCAACTATTACCAGCTTGGAAACCGAATTCTCCAAGAAGAAAAATAGCAATCAATTTCATTCCATGAAAGCAAAAGAGCAGACTAAAAGTAAGTAGATATAACCCAACGACCACAAGACTAGAGATGCCCAACGATTGGAAAAACTCGCAAAACCATAATCGAAACTGAAACGAAAGAAAGGCCAAGACTGGTTTGACACGTAAACCAGCCATTAACCAATTATTCCTCAAAGTTCTGGAAAATGCTATTATGACACTTTTTTAAATTATAGCACTATCACGGGTCAGCAGCATATATGGGGCTGAGATTTCTCTGGCAGCCTTCGAGTACGTAGGAGACAAGGCACTACTATGCTCTTCGAAATCTAGATTCTGGATCTGCTTAATTCTCAGGATAGTAGGCATTATTCTCTATGCCGCAGACTACTTCGTCTTCGTTCCATACTTGTGCCTCATAGGGTTCATACTCGTCGTGGTTGCTTGGCTCCTTTTCGTTCTTGGAGTCAGGACTACAAGCCTCTAATGGCTTCTATCCCTATACCCTTTTTTTTCTGTAAATGGCCGACTCCTTAACCCAACCAAGTAAGTCTAATAAAATAGAATATCCCAAATACGCACTTTCAAACCGATTGGTAGAAGTGGTGAACTAAATGACAACACCAGATGAAAAATGGCCAACTGCTTCCTTTGAAGAAAAGTATCAGATGATGCTTGACAGCATGTCCAAGAATCAACAGAAAACAATCCGCACAAAACGCCGTCCACCTTTGCCTTTGCAGCAAGTGTCCAACCAACACCAACACTGGGGAAATCAACAGAGCCTACTGTACCTTCAGTAAAGCCAACTTCATTCAAGAACAGAAAGGGTGCTTGTGCGCGGAATGTCCAATCACTAAGACTATGAACTTGCGGTGGGAATATTACTGTATACAGGGATCCGCTACGGATCTATCAGACTTGTAATCACTACGATTTAACACTCAATCCGCAACTTTTTCTGTGGAACCATGAATTCCTGCAAAGACTAAAGAAGGCGTTCTTGCGGGCGACAACAGATTTAATTTTTTCAGGGGTTTTCTCGAGCGATGACGGGAAAGGTCAACTCCTGGCTTAAGTTGCCATCGCACTATTTAAGCCGTCACAGCCAAACTACTTTCAAAGGAAATGATGGAAAAAATGATGTAATTCAATACCTCGCTTTCCTGTCTTGAAAGCGTTAGAATTTTAAGCTATTTTTGCCAAATATTAATTGGAGAGAGAATTATGCCAAAACTAAGAGATTTAGGCATATCACTAGTGTTAGCTGTTGCTCTCGTTTCATTCCTAGGGATTGGAATACCTTTGGTATCCGCATTTCCTTTCAAAGAAAAAACAGTTTCTAAATATATTCAACCCAATGTGATGCAAGTTACGGCACATGTTTACTGTCAATACACTGGTGGACAATTCATTGAAAGTACTTATTCCGTCGAAGGCAGTATCACAATTGTGGCTTGGCCACATGCTCTATTAGGATGGGATAATGATAATAGCTACGACTACACAACGTGTTACTCTGAACAGTACGGATGGTGTGCACAGTGGCCCTGGGGTACCCAATGGGAACTTACTTCCTACGCTGAAATTTCTATATAAATCCCTGCATTCTACTTTAAGATGAAAGTAGAAAATTTTACTTTCATCTCCCTCCTTTTTTTTAAAAAAAAACAGATTATATGACGAAATGAATAGAGCCTGCAAATTTAAATAACATCACTTTGCTACATATTGGGGGGAATGTCTTTTCTAAAACTTACCCATTATAGGTCGCACCCAAATGAAAATTAAAAAACAAATCAGATTAAGTCAAATTAAATTCAACCAAATTCTTTTCGGGGTTATTATATGGGGATTTGCCCTCCTAACTTGCAGCTGTAGTATGTCGATTTATTGTACTGAGGTGCAATCAAGTTCTTGGTTAACCCCTGGAGTATGGGCACAATATACAACAATCGGTCCAGCAGGAATATGGTTCTACAATGCATCTCTTACACCTGAAAATGGTTCCATTGCTTTGGAAAACTTAAATTTCATTGAATCGCTTACAATCGATAAGGAAGTCGGAGATGAATTCACATATCGATGGGAAGTCACTAGTATTGATGATCCAATTGTAACCCTCAAGATATTCGTCGGTATTACAGATTGGGGTTATCAATGGTTCAATTGTTCAGTAGACCTCAATTCAAATGAAGCATATGTGAATAATAGCTACATCGGAATTACTTACTTCTGGTTAACATCTACAGAATATGAAGAAATCGATATCATCTCATCAAACCCGGTGTTATCCTTCTCTAAGACTTCGCATGCCCTTCAAACAAGAACAAGCGTACAAGGCATCCAAGAAGTGATTGCAATAACTGGACAGAATCAATCTTATGACTACCACACCAGCCTAACTTTCGATGAAAGTACAGGTATATTACTTACGCTTAACCGACGCACCATTCTCCCCTTTCCTCTCGAAAGTCGATTTATTAATTTTATTTCCACAATTGAACTTGAACATACTAACATCGATTTAGGTCCAGATATTCTACTCCCAGACTTTGGAGGAATGTTAGCTGTAGGAGGGATTATTGTAGGAATCATAGTACTAACAGGGATTTTTTATATTGCAAGAAGGAGCCAGTTTCAAACGAGACGGAAACGGATAAAGAAAAAGAAATGAAAGGTCTAATTCGCGATGAATCACTCCAAAGAGGTTATCATAGAAACACACCAACTAACAAAATATTTCGGATCGATTGTTGCACTAGACCAGTTAAACCTAAAAATTAAATCCGGGGTCATCGCCCTTCTTGGTCAAAATGGTGCAGGAAAAACTACACTATTGAAACTTCTACTCGGTTTACTTCGTCCATCACTTGGAACCGCACAGGTTTTAGGCTTTGATTCAAGACATGAATCCTTGTCGATACGAAAAAAAGTAGGCGTTCTACATGAGAAACCCTATTTCCCGAAAACATTTACCCCATACCGATTTTTACAATTGGTTGGGCGAATTTATAACATCAGTTCGGTTGAAAATCGATCCGAAGAGGTTCTAAAGATTGTTGGGTTATGGAATGATCGAGAAAGAAGAATAGGCCATTTTTCCGCAGGAATGATTCAAAGGTTAGGACTAGCTCAAGCCATACTTCCCCAACCTCAGTTAATCTTTCTTGATGAACCGACTGCAAATCTTGATCCCATTGGTCGTGTTTCAATACTCAATCTTGTTAGTGAACTAGCCAGAGATCATGGTATATCATTCCTAATTTCATCCCATATACTTGCTGATTTAGAGCGAGTATGTAACCACATGATCATCATTCATCAAGGACAACTCCTAATTGAAGGGAGCATCAATGATTTCTTTACCAGAACAAAGAGTTCATTTATCACAATAAAATCATTTGAAGATGAAATCGAAACATTAGTCAAAGGATTACCGGGAGTACTGAGAACATGCAGAATTGATAATGTCTCTATAGAGGTAGAGGTGAAAGATATTTCAGTGTTTGAATCAGCCTTTTTCAAGCTCGTTACTGAGGAAAACATCAGGATTGAAAGTTTTAGAATTGAAAATAACCTTGAACGTATCTATATTCAAACCATCCAAGCTATCGAAGAGAAGGCTGATTGAAATGACTTCAACATCGTTTCAATGGGAATTCGAGGAAACCTTTAGGTTTCCAACCCTTGAGTTCGTGATAGCAATCCTCCTAATTATAGCTCTCACGTTTACTAAACCAGCGTGGCCATTTGTAGCCCTCCAGCCAGATGCACCTTCATTTATTAGTCGGTATGTTGCCTCAATTTTAGACCTATTGATTCCTGTGGCCATGCTATTTGCAGCAGTGTTATTAACAAATACAATTGCAGGAGGATTTGAACGAAGAGAAACCCAACTATTACTTTCGTACCCGGTTGCACGATCCCGTTTGCTTCTATCTCAGATTTTACCTACTTATTTTGTATTCTTTATTTCACTATTATGTGCTGGAATAATATTAATCATACAGATTACGCCCTTGGCTTTGTTTTCATCTGTGTATCTGTTGCTCTTTGCAGGTCTTGGATTTTACGTGCTTTTTTTCATTAGTGTAATTACACTAATCGCAGTTCTTCTTCGTAATATCAAAGCTAGTTCGATTATTGCTATCCTCTTTGTATTTGGAATATCTTTTGGACTTAACTCAATGATTATGCGGTTTCCTCCAGGGTTCCTATCTACAATGATTACAACCTATTTTGAGGTTTTTATTTCCGACTCCACTTATTACAGTAGTATTAACGTGCCTTTTGGACCTGTGCTAATATCTTATATCATTACAACAGTAGTGGCTCTTATAATCTCATGGTTATTTTACTCCAAGTTTATGGAGGTTTAACAAAGTGAAAACGAGGACACGTCTTTCACTGTTCATTTTAATAATTGGGGTTGCCATTACCTTAGGCACTATTATCGAAGGAATTAATCCCCTCACTATATTACATGAAGAATCAGTTACTGTCCCAAGTGATTCGAATTCTAATGTGCTGATACAGAAAATGCTGTATGCTAAGAAATATCGATGGGTTGTACAAGTTCGAGAGGGAGGACCTGTTGATATTGTGTTTTTCCAAATTGGAGGACCTTTTCGAAGTGAACATAATTCAACATTAGGTTTCTCAGAAATCTCAACACTTAGCACAAAAGCCTTCTACAATTGTACGATCTACAACATAGAGACGACCTCAGTAACAGTGCGTATATCATTGACCCTTTTTGGTCCCGATCAGCAACAACTAATTATTGGTTACATAATTTTTTGGGCTGGATTCGCTATGAGCCTAATATGTATTGTCTACGACTGGAAAAAACAACCTAGCTCTTCGACACTGATTTAGTTTTTTCCAGAGACCGTTTGGCGACAGTGGTTGAGTCATCTAGAACCATACAAATTCCTTTCCTCAGTGATTGAGGTCGAAGTGGAGAATCCTTGTGATTGGTGGTAGCTAACTTTATCCACACTAGACCACTAATCTAGAGACAAATTCTTTTTTATTCACTAATAGTTTCCTAAGCCGTTAATAAATAAAAATGACAAGGCGCCCTAACAAACACAATCTCTCAGAAAAAAACAAAATCATTTATTTTTGATTATTACACATACTCCTAGAGGTTGTGAAGAGGGAATAAACCTAATGATCGATAATTCAGTTCTAACGGGTTGAAGTTAAATGACATCAGAGATTAAAAATCCATATAATTTCCAATATCCGATAAAAAATTCTCAATTTTTCGCTGGACGCGTTGATGAACAGAAAATAATCAAGGACGATTTGTTACTTCCGCTTTCAAAATTAAATCCTCACCATAATATCGCAATTATCGGACCTCGAGCCTCAGGTAAAACATCGCTAGCAATGATAATCTCAAAACAAGCAAAGGATATGAATATCTTACCGATTTACATAGCATTAGATCGAAAACTTGTTGAGAACGAAGGATTGTTCTTTCGAGAACTCGCTAGCCAACTGATTCTTCAAGGTAAGAAGCATTTTGGACTTTTCTCTGGTAAAGTAGACCGGTTAAAAAGATTCTTTAAAGGGTTAAGTTTTGAGGCGAGTGTTCCACTTATCTCTTCGACTGTAAAGGTTAGCAAGAGTGTATCGGAAGATGAAAGAACTTTATTAATTTCCGCCATCCAAGAAGATATAGAATCAATTTTAAAAGAAGCAAAGAAGAAAACAAAAGCCAAAGTCAAATCATTACTTGTTATTATTGATGAAGCACAAGAATTTGGTAGAAACGAAACCTTGCTTCAGCGTTTTAGGAATATTTTCCAGTTGATGGAAAACGTTGGATTAGTATTGTGTGGGCTTGAAGATTTATTTAATTCTCTTTCTATGACATTCTCACCAATTCCTAGGTTTTTTACAAAGATTTCACTTGGTCCTTACAGGACTCTTGCTGAGGTTATTGATGCTATAGAACGCCCTTTAAAGGCTGTAAATGCTCAAATGATTATTCCACCAACTTTTATATCAAGAATTTACAAAGCAAGTAGAGCGCTTCCTTATGATATTAATCTAATATGTCATTTCTCTTACCAAGTGAATGTTGATTCGGGAGTTCACAATTTAAACAACGAAGTCTGGAATCGAATCTTTCGTTATGTAAAAAGCTATACTAACGAAGAGAATCTGGCAATATTAGATGAACTAACTAATAATGACAGAATTATACTTAACACAATAGCATATCATCATTCATCTTTTACAATTGATGAGTGGATTCAACTTTTTCAATGGCGTAAAGAATACTTATCATCAGACACATTAACGATTGATCCTGAAATAACCAATATAACAGGGCTCAAAGAAATCTTTGACAAACTTGAAAAGCTAGGTATTATTCACAAAAATCCTAAGGATGAAAGATATGATTTCAAAGATATGTGGTTTGCCTTGTTCTTTTTATTACAGCAAGCCAAAATAACAGAAAAAGGCCCTTGGTTTATGCTGGGTAGACAGAGCTATTTTAGTGAATTTTGGAACCATTTAACTAAGCACCGATTCAAAAGAGAAATTCCAGCATTTATCACAGTAAATTGTCTTGAAAATGTAATCCAAAGAGTAGATTTTGAACAAGATAGAGGAATGACGTCTGCTGGTACTCCTGATGAGATAGATACAGGAATAGTCAAAGCAACTTTATTTCTTA
The DNA here is from genome assembly GCA_016550405.1 of archaeon. The sequence goes on from JABXGX010000187.1 coordinate 11,769, forward strand.
GGGAGAGTTTCTACCAAATACTTGAGAGATTGAAAGATAAATCAAACATGGATTACTTTGTAATTGGGCAAGGAGGATTATCCGAAAAATGTGGTAGCTGCACTTATTATGTGAGCCCCCTTTGTATATTACCTAAAGGATGCCCTTGTTGGATAATTCCAAAATATATTTTCAAGTCAAAAGATTGTATTAACTCTTTAATTCGAGAAACTATTTCGGATTTAGGAAATTTTCCAGATTTCAAAATAATAATCATTTCACAATATCACCAAAAAGAGAAAAGACTCGTGTTTGTATTGATTTACCCTAATCAATTAAATCGCTTAAAAGAACTACTTTCAGAAGCAAAAACGAAATTGTTTCCGAACCTTGAATATGAAGAGTTTGATGTTCACTCGAATTTAGTGCCTACACAAGAAGTTTCCCAGAAGTATTTGAAATATGTGTTAGATGATAATGGTAACTGTAAGGTCGGAATTGAAACAGAATTTGCAGAATATCTGCGTAATCACTCTTCACTCTAATTTGTAAGATGCAAAAATTGGATATTAATTTTGAAGTGGTGTCTGAATTTTAAAGTAATCTTTAGCTGAATTACCCCCTTTGAATGCATTTTCCCTTTGAATGGTTCTAGAGGGAGTGTGCAGTCAGGAACTGGGTGTGTTCATGAAAACATTGGTGGTGTTCTTAGCTGCTGGGGTGGACAACTACTTTCTTTTATTCCATTCAGATATTCCTTAATGAGATGTCATAGAATATTTCTTGAATGAGAAATCTATGAAATCCTGAATCCGAAGATTTCTTGTTTTTCTAAAGAGCAACCCATTGTTTTAAGTAAACAAAATGAATGGATTATAGAAATTCTATCACTTGGTTGGAGAGAAAATTTTTTTGGAGATTTTTTGGCATCTTTTCGGATGAGGAGATTGAAAAAATAATTAAATATGTATTCGAGTCAGCAGGTTATGTAATCACAATTAGAAATAAGAGTCATTTTGAAGTTGAATCTTGATGAAGAAGATATAGTATTAACCGTAGTGAAGAAATGTACTTTAAGAGATTTGAAATTTCTTGAGCACGTTGCTAAGCAATCTGAAAAAACGAAATATTTCGTTTATTTTCGAGCCCCTGATCCGACTATTATCATTGTCATAAGTGAATATAAAGAAGAGATACAGTTTCAGGATCATGGTGCCTATTAACTTGAAGAAACAATTCATTAACTGCTAAGCGAAAGGGATAATCGGGTTGTCATTGAGGAAAGGGGGGCAATCCTTGATCAGTTTCCAGTTCTTGCTATCAACTCCCTCATGAATTGTCAACCATTGCTGAGGCGATTTGTGTTCTGGCAACCGATACATTAACCGATACATTAACCGATAC
>JABXGX010000188.1 GCA_016550405.1 archaeon
TACATACATGCATGCATGCGATTCGCATATTTGATGGTAGGTTGACGATACCCTGAAGACGACACGCTAGTCCGCATACCTTACGAACCCCCTCGAGCAACAGAAACATCCAGCCGGAGACCAAAATGAGTACTCTCTTGACAATCAGCCTGAAATATCTGGACGAAGTATTCATGTGCACACATGTCGCGCGAGTGTGATGACTTTGGATGAAGAAGGTTTCGAAAGATATCTGAAGAAAGCCGGAAGATCTGATAGTAAAATCGATTTTGATATCCGTAATGTGAAGAATTTCGAAGAATACTTACTGAAGCACAAGAGGAAGGAGCTTGAGGAGGCAACTCCTGATAATCTGAAAGATTTTGTGAATTGGGCCGAAAAGACAGGACTCAAGATTTGGCTGTGGGCTTTCAACCGGTACTATGATTACAAACAAAATGATGTAATGTTTTGCGCATTAAACGAACTACTCGGTATTCAGAGCATGACGAAGCTTAAACTGAAGGACTTCCTGGGAGTGAATCGCCAACACATCCAAACACTCAACGCCAAAGGCTTCAGGACAGCCAAACAGATACTTGATGCAGGACGAACCAAAGAGGACAGGAAGAAACTGGCAGAAGAAACTGGCGTCCCGCTTGATTACATACTGGAACTAGTGAAACTAGCCAACTTGTCTAGAATACCCGGGTTGAAGAAAAAACGTGCAAGGCTCTACCTTGATGCTGGACTCGACACAATGGACAGAATAGCAGAATCAAGTCCTGAGGAAATACGACAAAAGCTATCAGAATTCATCGACCGCACAGGATTTGATGGCAGCGCTCCACCAATCTTCGAAGCCGCCTTCAGCATAAAACTCGCCAGGTACTTGCCGAGAATTGTAGAATATAAGTAGCGCGCGCGATACGTTGATTTGCTTCCCGCAATGGTCTCGCTCCTACATAATTCCAAGCGCGATGGACTATTTATTGCCCTCTAAGGATTGATCCGAGGCGGCGACGTGCGACCATCGAGAGATCGAAGCCAATCTTCCTTCAATTATTAATACAACGTGGAACCACGCTGTTGTGGAAAAAGGAGGTGGTGTCCGCAATGTCTGATGAAGACAAACCTTTCAAAGACCGTGAAGAAGTGAAGAAGGATATTCGTCTCTGTGCCTGGGTGGGCAGCATTATTACATTTTGCTCCCTCGGATTCGCTGCGTTAGGTGTCATCGGTGATGCGTTGAACATCACGCTTGGCTTGGAATCAATGTCGTGGTTCCTGCTCGCGATTGTTGCTGCTCTGAGTGCCATAATTCCTAACATGCGTTCATCGGTAGCCAAGCATCTGTACGGCATAGAAAGCGAAAAGAAGGAGTAAATCTCCCCCTTTTTTCTCCTTTCTTAAACAAACAGAAACTATACATACACTTCGTAGAATTTCAAGAATTATATAGAATCTTGCGCTTACGTAGGGAGGAGTAACTGTGAACTGCTGCCAATGCCAAGGTATTGAGACCTACTTTAATCGGAAGTGCGTGGCTAAAGACCTCAAACGATATCGGAAGAAAGGCCCAGACGAGACGACCCACATATTGATTGATGCGCTGAAAGCTGAAGGAATCGAAGGGATGACGCTACTGGACATTGGCGGAGGAGTGGGACCCATTCAGCATGAGTTACTGAAAGCCGGCGCTAGCGAGGCGATCAGCGTAGAAGCCTCAAAGGCCTATATCGAAGCGGCCACGGAAGAAGCGGAAAGGCAAGGTCATGGCGACCGCGTGCGTCACTACCACGGCGACTTCGTGAACTTGGCACCTGATATCCCGAAAGCCGATATCGTCACGCTCGACCGAGTGATTTGCTGTTATCGTGATATGCAGGCGCTTGTTGGGCGGTCATCGGTCCTAGCCAGCAGATTGTACGGCGTGGTGTATCCACGAGATACTTTGTGGGTGAAGATCGAAACCGCTGCATCAAATTTCAGTTATTGGATTCGTCGCAATCCTTTTCGTCTTTTCGTCCATCCAACTGAGGCGGTTGATAAATTGATTCGTGATAGCGGTCTGGAGAGGCGTTTCTATCGTGAGGCGGGGTCATGGCAAGTGGTGGTTTATGCTCGCCCGCATACGTCACCAAAGGTCTAAAATTAGCGAAAACCGCGCGAGATTTCATGATTCGCGCGCGCGAACCCGAAGCAGTAAAATGATGCGCGCGTCACTTTGCTTCGTCAAACCGTTTGTTGACAAATTTGCATCCACGATTTTCTGAAGGCGCGTGTTCATTGTAGAAACACATTTTGGTGGGCTCTTCTTTTGAGTATTTCAGACAGCCCCAACA
>JABXGX010000189.1 GCA_016550405.1 archaeon
AATATGAGTTCACGTTCCACATGCGGGTACCGGAACCAGGACCTAGTGCTTGGTGCTCTAGCTGGAAAGGTAACCCATCCTTCTGATATTGTCCAATCAGATAAAGCCTTACTTAGCGTTAATGAAGGTACTCTTTATTTTCCCATTTTTTATCAGAACAAGGAAATTGGCGGAGTCTTCATCGGGTTCGGGCAAGCAATTATTGATGCCATCGCCGAAACCCATCGCGGGGCAGTAGGGCAAAGTCATGACTTCAACTGGGACGGAAGTCTTCTACTGCTCAGTAAAGACGGTGAATGGCTTCCACCTGAAACTTCTCCCATCAAGGACAAGGAATTGGCAAAATTCCACTTGGAATCCCCTGAAGATGCTTATCAACGGGCTCATGATATATTCTCCCGTTTCTTTGCAAATAGCCGCAGCTGGTTCACTGATACATTCATTCAACGACACCGCGGTTGGGTCGCCACAATTCTAGATATTAACTACGGTAAGTGTGGCCTCATCGCCAGCGAAGATCGGTTGATCTTCAAGCGAGGCGAGTTAAAAATCGTGCTTAGCGGAAACAAGTTGGTACAAACTGAAGGTCGAAAGAAAGTCTTTGTCGCTGGAAGAGCTGGAAAAATCGTCCGCTTCGGATAATAGTGCGTAGGCCCGAAGCGGACCCCTCTTCCTTTTCTTTGCTATTTTTAACTCTCTTCTAGAAGAAAGGAAAATGCTAGATACTCCTCAGAGTAGAAGCGCTTTTGAGGAGAAACATCTATGAACAGAAAACATTCGTCAACAACTCCTCTCCTCCAGTGTTGGCGAGTTGGACTTAAAGGAGCACTCCAAGATGGCATCGTTAGATCATGACACTTTGGTGAAAACTTATCGTATCCTCTTTCAAAGAGCAAGGGATGACCTTGAAGATATTGCCAAACATTTGACAACAGAAAAGGGTCAAGGAATTCTCGATATATTAACACAAATTGACGAACTTCTGCAACGCATTGAATCTGCATCAGAACCCTCCCAGTTAGAAATCGAAGTAGCTCGCTCGATAGCTCGGGATTTTGACACTATCGCAACCCGATGGCGAGAGCTGGAACAATACTTCGCAGACCAAGTGCATTATGATGATTATATCTATCGTTCTGATGAGGACCGGGCAGAAGCTGCAGCTAGGGCGAAAGAGATGATTCGTAATCAAACTCTAGAGGCTCTCGATGCTGCAGGCACAATGTTTGGGGTAGCGAAGGAATGGCGCCGAGCAGCAAAAAGTTTCAGCACCGTTGTTCAAGAACGAAAGGCTGAAGATTCACCCCTCGCGGCAATCCCGGCCATTATCCGTGAATATCGCTGTTATGAACAACTTGATGATGCAGCTAATGTTCTAATTATCGGGCGAGCAATCCAAAAATTGCTTAGTAGCGTTTCTGGTGATCTTTCTGACCGCGATAAAGCTATGCTCACTGAAGCAATGGACTTTTTCCGCAAAACAGCAATGACAGCCGTGTCTAAGCGCCAGCAAGATCCGGATGTGAATATTCCTCTAGCTGCGATTTTCTTATGGAATGAAGCTGAAGCATTATCACTTATTGCTGGCACCGACGATGAAAATGCCTTAAACCGATTTCGTGCCTTGGCAGAATTTTTCGAGCAAGTTGGAAAAGAAGAGCTTACCAAATCCACTCCATCTATTCAACGCTTTGTTGCCAGTTATATGGAAGGTGCGTTGGCTTATCTTCGAATCACAAAGGATATTGATGGCTTTACCCATAAAGACGCCAAAGAACAAAGCCTTGGCCTAACCCAATACGCCGCCGATTTCATTCTCACTCTGCTCGAACGATTAGGCTATCAACGAGTCGCAATTGTGGACGATTCTACAAAAGCTGTTAAAGGGCTTATCGCCATTTTTGAGATGGTAAAACGTGGTTACGAAGGATCTCGAGCATTTCAGGAGCTTGCGAATCAAGCGGGAACCATCCTCGTCCAAGCTCAACAGCGCCAAGACCAACCAGTTATTGATTTAGCTATGGTCTTTCGATGGCTCTGTGAAGGTTCTGCCCGCGGACTTTATGTTATCTGTTTGAAACTCATCTCAGATTTGTATCGTGTGGGAATTGTCAGCGATGTGTTAGATATCGGATCAAAAGAGGAACTCCGCCAGCGTATCTTCGATCTCTTAGCCATTCCTAACCAAGACGAATTATTTGATTTGCTAATTGATGCCGAAGTTGAATTTAGTGATGTGGTAGACCTCTTTCAAAGCTTAGGACTATATTGGGTCGCCGCAATCTGTAAACTCAACCAAGGGCAACTCCGTCAGAATCTCAGCTACCTTGAAGCTGAAACCGAGACTATCATCGCTCCCGACCAGACTGAAACCCCTGTTGACGAACTTGACGAAACAGCTGCAATACCCTTCTGGGGAGCAGCTCCGTCAAAGGACTTTGCTTCTGCAGCAGAACTTTTTTCAAAAGCATATCGACTCCAACTTGGTGCTAGCGAAAACCAACTTGAAGGTATGACTGACACTTGGATTCCCTACCGCGATCCAGATGCCATTCGACGACGGGCTGCGTACAGCAGCTGGCTTGCTGGTCTCGCACATTTGGAGGAAGGCAATGCAGAAGAAGGGGGAAGAAATCTCTTTCACGCGAAAAATGCCTACGAGTTACTTGATCGCCACCATGAAGCCATTGCATGCTTAGAAGTCTGGTTACGGGAACTGGTGACCTCTATTAGTGAAGAAGAAGGAAGTGGCGCTCGTCCCACTGAAGAACGACTCCAAGAAGTGCTCAATGTCTGCGACGAGCTTGTGGGTCTTTATTCTATTCGTCGAATGACACCCGACACAGTAGCAGATATACTTGACATTGTCGGGTTTCTACAGACCCATGTAGGTATTGAAAATTGGACTCTCGCAGTGTTTCTTCGCACTTTAGAATATTCTCGTGAAGCGTTAGCTCTAGCCCAACGACTCAAGATTCCCGAACCGGCTCTCGAAAAAATACGATTCCTACGAGAAGAACTCAAAGATTTCCTAAGTGGCGAGTACGCTATAGGAATTTACCCAGACTTCGCGACAGAAGCAACGATTTACTTCGAGGCAGAAACCCCCGTAAAACTAGCCATCCTCAATGTCTCAGAAAAGGAATCTGCCAATATCTCAATTCGGCCATTGGGTGTTCTGCCACATATTTCTCCGAGCACAACTCAACCTTGGAAAGCATCTAGAGACATTTCACAAGTCACGATGAAGAGTTTCTATATCGGAGCCGATGATGAAGCCTATGAACTTGACGCGCAGTCGACTTACGGCAAGCCAGCAGATGCATTTGGACCCCCACGCCCAATTCCTATAATTCTCGCTAGTATGGCATCACCTGATATGGAACCAGATTCCCCCTCCGAACAAATATCAGGAGAACAACCATGGTTGGGAGTAATGTGGACTGGCGATTATAGCGGCATGCCCCTAGGGTCTCTCAGAGGTGCCTCCGAAGAAATAACTAGTCCTGAGCAATCGCCCGCAACCATTGATGAATTAACTCAAGCCGCCTTCTTCACCGTATTCACCAAATCTGCTCGAGAAGGAAATATTCTCCCTGGCCAAGTCTTTCCAGTAAGCTTCGGGATATATCAACAAGGGACTAATGACCTTCTCGCCATCCAAACCCTCTTCTTTAAAATCGCCAGCCGTCCCAAAATCCTGAAAGCTGAAACAAATTGGGCGCAAGACATCGATGACAAATGGGAAGAAAGCTTCGGGATAACCTTCGAAGAAGGGGCTCAGCTTCCTCTCTATGTTCCCCGTTTTGCTCCCGAATATGAAATAAAAGATTATGTCAATCCTCAAACTCTCACCCCTACTATTACATTGGGCTCCGATGCTGTTGAACTGACGAAATATCTCAAACATGTACCTTATCAGTTCGTCCTCAAGTATTCTGGGGAACGCGAATTCCAGTCAGGAAATAACTACCTAGTCACCAGTAAAATTTCACTTGAGATGCCTGTTCCTGGTAGAATCGGAGGTGAATACGAATTCCTACGCCTCCGAACCCCGGCTCGAATCATGACCGCTGAGGAACTCGCGATGCCTCGACTTCGGAATGGAGTAAACTTCCAAGAACTCTTCTACGGAACTGTCTTTATCGGTGATTCTAACTACGATGGTGAATATTACATCTATCGGCTTTGGGTCTGTTTCGAACCTGGTGAACGCACCCCAGCAGCAGGCGCTAATTATCGACAAGGTTGGACCAATCACAGATTAGACATCTTTCTTGATCCCAAAACCTGGGATCCCCGGCTCCTCGTTACTGACTACTATGTTGAATTTGAGGATGGTCGTGGTGAATGGGTCGAGGCTCTTTTCACCTTCAAGGCTGCTAGTTCTACCCTCTTTGGTATCCGACGCCTTACCGCTGATCTCCATCGTGAAGCACCCCTTGCCTCCTATCCAGACGCCTTTGAATCAGAAATTCGATACGCTCTTATCTCACTTGGAGTCGATGCTGACACTCCGCTCACAATAACAGGATTTGCTCTTGGACAGCGCTTAGGGTCGATTGAACTCATTCGGGCCAGCTGGGCGAGAAACAAACAAGATGGTCCAGTAATCTTCAAACCCCCACGCGCTCACCTCTTCCGTGACTACTGGAGCCAACGATACGAACACGGTCTCTACCGCGATGACTGGCAAGGTGAAAACCAAACCAACGAATATGAAATGAAGGGCAACGACCGAAGTGGCGGACAATCTAAATACATTCGCGGATTCCGACAACGCGCATTCTCCCATGAAATCGGAATTATGGCTCGTGAAAAAGACCGCTGTGATCTCGTCATCAACCCACCCGGTGATAGCGAAACTCGCATCATCCGAAACCTTGTCAATCCTCGGAAGATCGAACTCTGGACCCGACCGCACGTCAGCTTCAGCCGTCGATTCAACTTCATCGCGAAATACTTTGGACGCCCACCGAAAATCCATACTGCTAGCCTTTACTTCTACAGCACACGCCGAGAACTCAATCCTTACTTCAAAACCCGAATCCGTGGAAAAGACCAATGGATACACTACCCTGAAGCTCGCTATTGGACCGGCAAACACTGGCAACCTATCCCGCAAGACTTCCAACCCTCCGCACACCCCGAAAATCTAGCCCATGGCATCAACACCTGGCTCGAAGCCGACGCCTACTGGATCTACCGTTATGTCTGGTTCTGGCCCCTCGAAATCACTTTTCCTCTCCCTCACGATGACTGGGAACGCGCCGACATCTGGGTCAATGCCCGCACCGGCAAAATCGAATGGATCACATCAGATTATCACTGGCGCGAACTTTGGTACCAAAACGCAGTTAAAGTCAGCGGAGTGAATCCAATCATCGATTTTCTGTTCAATTGGAATACACCAGAACCGCTCACGGCAAAGGATGGTGCTCCTATCCATCAATCCATCACTCCCTACTTTGAAGAAGGAAAAACAATCGGCGAATTTGCAGATCAGCTTCCTTGGATGTTTGCACGATTCAAACATAGCACCGAACACATGCACAAACTCCATGCCTCCTTTTGGAGTCGCAACAAAGTCAAAATCGTTTATGGCACACTCGGTATTCTCATCACCTTGCTCGTCCTGCTTCTCATCCCACAAACGAGGATCCTGATCCTCCAACTCCTTGGCTTACTCCCATAACTTAACTACTAAAAGCAATGTCAAGCTTTAAGAACTTCAGACACTAACCTCTGTGCCACAAACCATCGTGAATGTTTATAGTGATAATGATGAAAGCTGAAGACGTAAAACACATCACTGTCCTCGGGGCAGGGCTCATGGGTCACGGCATCACCCAATCATTCGCCCAAGCCGGGTTCCCGGTAACCATGGTAGATATCAAACACGAATTCGTCCAAAAGGGCCTCAACAATATTAGATGGAGCCTCGGCAAATTTCTCGAAAAAGGTAAACTTTCTCAAGCCGATCATGATGCGATTCTTGACCGAATTACTATCTCAACGGACCGCGATGCGGCGATTAAAGAAACGGATTTAATCGTCGAAGCCATCCCTGAAATCCTTTCACTGAAACAAGAAGTGTTTGCCGACATTGAAGCCAAAGCACCCAAACATACCATTCTGGCCACAAATACCAGCTCGCTCCCAATCACCGACGTCGCAAAAACCACAAAACATCCAGAAAAAGTCGTTGGTATGCATTTCTTTTCACCTGTTGTCCGGATGAATATCGTTGAGATTATTAAGGGTGAGAAGACGTCGGATGACGCGGCTAAAATCATTTATGACCTTACAGAAAAGATGGGGAAAGAACCAGTCATGTGTAACAAAGATGTGCCTGGTTTTATCGCGAATGGTATTCAGATGTTCCCCCTCAACTTTGTGGGGCAACTCGTTGACACAGGTAAATTCACTCCTGAAGAGATTGATTCCGCAACCACGTTGAAACTTGGACTTCCAATGGGTACCTTTGGACTCTTGGATTTCGTTGGGATTGATGTAGTGTATAATGTCCTCAAGTTCATGACCACACGGATTTCCGGGATGAAGATGGCTAGATGCATTGAGGAAAAAGTCCAAAATGGCGAGTTAGGCGCAAAGACTGGAAAAGGTTTCTATGAACATCCTGGGAATCGCTGGCAGCGCCCATTAGTTTGGTCCCAAGAGTTAGCTGACAGGTTTGATCCTCAATTGGTAGTGGTGGTCGGCATCAATCGGGCTGCAGAATTGGTAGCTGATGCTGTTGCTTCACCCGCTGATATAGATAAGACGATGAAACTTGGGTTCAACCAACCTGTAGGCACTTTAGAACTAGCTGACTCATTAGGTATCGATGCGGTGGTCGAGAAACTTGAGTTGATCGCCAAAGAATATGACAACTTCTATGCCCCCCATCCTCTGTTAAAGCAGATGATCAAAGAAGGTAAGCTTGGAATGAAGACCAAAGAAGGCTTCTTCAAATACTAGCTTGCATTGGAAGGGCGTAACGAACATCCCCCTGCCTTCTTCATTTTCCATTTTGTCTGATCTTTGTGAGGTGCTAGAGTGTGCGGACAACTATCCAAGTAGGCATGGGTTCCTTTGAATTCATGGTCAATGCCCGTCGGGCGATTTTCTACACCTTTCTCACCTTATTCATGGCTGAAGTGCTAGGTGCTGATTTCATTCAACTCGGACTAGTAATCACACTCCCCATGCTAGCAAATGCAGCTATGCAAACCTTTGTGTGGGGTCGTTTTAGTGACCGTATACGCAGGCGCCGATTACTCATTGTGGTGGGAGAAACCACTGCTGGAATTGGTTATCTTCTGATATGGACAAACATAACCATCTGGGCCATCATTGTTGGGCTTACAATCATTGAAGCTATCTGGTCGATGTCTAATACTGGCTGGTCCGCACTTTTCGCTGACTTAACTGAACCTAGTATCCGATCAACGTTAATGGGTCGAATTAACGCTGTTGGTATTATTGGTCGAATTTTTGGCGCAACGGTTATAGGATTTCTTTATGACGTCCCACTTCCTGGTGCAGGATTCTACTGGGTTTTTCCCATTGCCGCAGGTATCATGTTTGGTAGTGTGATAACTCTCGTTGCCACGGTTCCAGAAGTTCCTTCAACAATAACCTCGACCTCTTTAGACATGGACCCACACCGAAAAATAACAAAGCTTGGGTGGCGAGATCGATACCCCAAAAACTATCTTATCTTTCTTAGCGTCTGGGCATTTATTACCATAGGTTGGGTCTGCTACCTTTCCCTGTTCACCATTTACCTGCGAATTGGTCTTAATCTTAATTCTATTGAGATTAGTCTTGTCCGAAATGTCAATTCAGCCATTGGACTTATCGCCGCTCCTGTAGCCGGTATTCTTGGAGACCGCATTGGCCGAAAACCTGTCATCCTGGGCACTCTTATCATCCAAGCTATTACTTCAGTTTTCTACGGATTTGTTAATACACTCCTCGGAATGCTAGTGGTAAATAGTATAAACGGAATCGTTCGGCCAACAATCCATACACTAGGTTATGCGCTAGCTGCAGATATGATTCCTGAATCTCGACGAGGTGAACTCTTTGGCATATACAATGGGGTATGGACTATTTCCTTTGGCTCTTCACCAACAGCCGTGGGGGGAGTCTATGCCACATGGCGCATGAACGATTATTTGAACCTTGGGATCCCACTTGAAATTGCAGCAACCCAAGCCATTGTTGACACCTTTCTGCTTTCGGCGAGTCTCGTTCTAGTAGGTACATTCCTCTTTGGATTAATAATCAAAGAACCTAAATCTAAAGAAGGTGAATCCGAGGTGATTCATGAGGAAGAACCAATAGCCGTAATGGATACGCTAGACTAAAATCACTAAACACATCATAAGACTTCCACTATTTCCTCGAGGCTGTTTTGTGGATCCCTTCCTCCTCTTTCTTTTCGGTGTTGTTCTCATCTCTCTTAGTGGCGCTCTCGCCCCGGGACCTCTACTTTTCACAAATTTATCTAATGCCACGCGGTGGGGCTGGAAAGGTGGCATCTGGCTCTCTTTAGGTCATACCTGTGTGGAGTTACCCGTTATTCTTCTCATAGCCTTTGGGTTAAGTTATGTCATTTACATACCCCTCGTACAATTCTTCATAGCAATTCTAGGCGGGAGCGTGCTGCTGATTTTTGGGGCTTTACAAATACGGGAGGCCCTACTGCCAGTTAATCACCTTGAGCAAACTAATTTAGCCAAATCAAAACCGGGACGTCACCCATTCTTCATTGGTTTAATCTTTTCAGCCTTAAACCCATTCTTCATTGTCTGGTGGTTTACAGTGGGAGCTAATATTGTCCTTACAGCACTCCTTTTTGCTGCACTTGCTGGGGTTCTTATCATGTTTTTCTCTCATGTTTGGATTGATTATGTGTGGTTAGCAGGAACTGCCTTCGCAACGCAACGGGGAGCCCACTTGATTGGATCAAAAGGTTACAGAATCCTCATTGCATTGTTTGGACTGCTGCTAGTCTACTTTAGTTTACTTTTCTACTACAGTGCATTACTTCTTGTGGGGCTTCTTTGATTCTACTACTCATTCAGTTGTTGGAAACGCTATTGTACTCTTTTTTGAAGTATTATGTGGCTTTTTAATCAGGTTTCCCGTATCCACCTCCCCCTGGGGTTTGGATACTAATGGCGTCTCCATTTTCCACCGATAATGTTGCCTTTCCAGGGATTTCTTTCCATTTTCCGTTATGCCAATGACGGTTTTTTCCAAGTTGACCTGGAAGACCACCCTGCAAACCCCACGGGGCAAAACGGCGCCGTTCGCTCTGAATCGAAACAATCGCACGATCAGCTAAGATCTTGATATCTCGTTGGATGCCTTTTCCACCCCGATATTGTCCTCTACCACCGCTTTCTGGAATCAAACGGTAACATTCCACTCTGAGAGGATAAGTACTTTCCAGCGCTTCAATTGGTGTGTTAGCAGTATTTGTCATGTGACTGTGAATTCCATTAATACCCTCTTTATTAGGTCGGGCCCCAAGTCCTCCGCCAATAGTCTCATAAAAAGTAAAAACCTGGGAAGTGCCAGGGAAGACTCCGCCAATTGTCAAGTTATTCATGGTCCCTTGACTTGCTGCAGGGATGCGTTCGGGAAGGGCATTCTGTAATGCTCCGAACAACACATCCACGATTCGTTGAGATGTTTCAACATTTCCAGCTGAAACAGCAGCTGGAGGCTGAGGGTTAAGAACTGAACCTTCAGGGGCGATTACAGTTAACGGTGAGTAGCATCCAGCGTTTACTGGAATTGTTGGATCAGTTATACACCGGAGGACATAATATGAACACGAAAGGGTTACAGCTAGGGGTGCATTGACATTCCCTTGGGTTTGTTTCGCACTCCCTGAAAAGTCAAAGATAATTTGTCGAGGTTGAATCGAGATCTTGACTTTCAATTCTACCGGCTTAAGTGAAATTCCATCATTATCCATGAAATCAGTGAAAGCATAATCACCTTGGGGCATTTGTGACAGCTGTTGAAGCATTCGTTGACGTGAATACTCGTGAAAATCGGTGAAGAAAGTTGAGATAGTCGGTGCTGAATATTTCACCAACACGGCTTCAAATCGTGTGACCCCAGTTGAATTCGCAGCAATTTGAGCGCGGAGATCTCCTTGCCTTTCTACAGGCGTACGAACATTTGCTAGTATAAGTCGCCAAAGGTCTTGGTTTACACTCCCTGCATGAAACAGTTTGGTCGGCGGTATTCGGAGTCCTTCTTGGAAGATTTCCGTTGCGGCTCCTGGCATTGAACCCGGGGCCGCACCGCCAATATCAGCATGATGAGCTCGATTGGCGACAAACCCAACGACTTCATCGTTGAAGATGACTGGTGAAATGAGTGTGATATCAGGAAGATGTGTGCCTCCCTCAAATGGATCATTCAGAATGATGACATCTCCCTTTTCCCATTGATCAACAGGAAAAAGGGTAAGAGCGGCCTTGACGGACTCAGGCATTGCTCCAAGGTGAACAGGGATGTGCTCTGCTTGACTCACCATCTGTCCCTGTCCATCAAAAGCAGCAGCAGAACAATCATGCCGCTCTTTAATATTAGGTGAATATCCTGTGCGCACAAGTGTTGCACCCATCTCTTCGGCAACCGAGATGAAGGCATTTCGAAGAACTTCAAAGGATATGGGATCTGTTTTCAATTCAGCTCCTCCAAAATAATGTTCCCTCCTTTCCGTACCACTGCTTTTGTGTTTGGATGTACGACGGTGGTTGAATCAAGCTGTTCGATAATTGCTGGTCCCTCGATTTCAACTCCCAGTCCTAAGGCAACCCTATCAAACACAGGTGTGGTGGCAAATCCGTCAATTTCCTCATAGAAGATCTCTCTTCGAGACAGAATTTCAGGAGTCCCATGTTGTACTGGTATTTTCGCTAATTTGAGAGTGGGCATGGGTCCTTGCGCAATTACCCGGAGATTCACGATCGTTACAGGGGCAGTAGGTGCAGCGAATCCGTACTGGTGTTCATGATGTAAATGGAAGGATTGATTCAATCGACTAACCCACTTCTTTGATATGCGTTCTTTTGGTACCGGCACTACTATCTCATAGGCTTGTCCTGTGTACCGCAGATCTGCGAAACGCTGAAATGACATTGAGTCTGATTCAACACCTTGTTGCCCTAATTGTTCTCTGAGCACATCTTCTAATTGGTTATACACTGAAGTGATTCGGGTTAGATTTGGGGATTTGAGCGATTCGAGGACAGTTTGGCTTTTATCAACACGAAGATTAGTGGCTAATAATCCTAAGGCGGAATGCAGACCTGGAGCTGGAGGGATAATAACACGCGGAATGCCAAGATTCTTCGCAAGAGCCCATGCATGCATAGGTCCCGCACCTCCAAAGGCAACTAACGCAAAGTCTCGTGGGTCAAAACCACGCTGAATTGAAACCACTCGAATAGCCCGCTCCATGTTTGCATTAACGACTCGGATGATGCCAAACGCACATTCAGCTGGGGCTATATAAAGCTCATCGGCTAGAGTTTGGATCGATTCTTCCGCTAGGTTCATCCTGAGCGAAATCGTTCCGCCTAAGAAATTCTCGGGATTTAGACGCCCCAGGAGTAGGTTTGCATCAGTTACGGTGGGGTCAGTTCCTCCCATTCCATAAGCCGCTGGACCAGGATCTGCACCAGCGCTTTGTGGCCCCACACGTAAAATACCACCTGTATCTATCCACCCGATGCTCCCGCCACCAGCTCCAACGGTTTCCACATCAACCATGGGTAGTCGACAAGGTAATCCACCGATATGCCCTTCAGATGTTTCTCTAATTGCAGCATTGCTGATAAGGGCAACATCAGTGCTTGTTCCGCCCATGTCCAAACTGATAATTTCTTTCTCCTGAAGGGAATCACTTGTATAAGCTCCTCCCAAGGTTCCTCCTGCTAGTCCGCTGAATAATAAACGCGCCGCATGTTGTTGTGCAACATTCGATTGAAGAACGCCGCCATGACTCTGCATGATTAGTAAAGGTGTACTAATCCCAACTTTGTTAAGGGCTATATCCAAGCGTTGCAGGTATTTAGTGATTATTGGATTAACATACGCATCTAAGACAGTCGTAGACATCCGTTCATATTCACGGTATTCAGGAAGAATAGCTGATGAGATACTCACGGGTAAATCTGGGTATTGCCTTCGAATTTCTTGAAGTAGTTCAATTTCATGTTTTGGGTTCTGATAAGAAAATAATAGGCAAATTGCCATGGCATCAATATCCGAGACTGCTTTATTGACTACTTCACTGACCTCCTTCTTCGATAAGGGTTGATGAACTGTTCCATTCTCAAGAATCCTTTCTGAAACCCCGACAATATTATCTCGTGATACTAGCGGTGGAATTCTTTCAACAAAAATATCATAAAGGCTTGGTCGTTGTTGGCGACCTATTTCTAAAAGATCTTCGAAGCCTTTCGTTGTGATAAGACGAATTTTTGCCCCTGTGCGTTGTAAGACTGTATTCGTCGCTACAGTGGTGCCATGAAGTATATACCGGACTTTCTTTGGGGGTATTTTGGTTAGGGCTAGCACTTTTTGGAGTCCATCTAACACTCCAATCGAGGAATCGTTAGGTGTCGACCGCACTTTCACATGCCAATGCTTCCCAGATGAATCGACGAGAATGACATCCGTGAATGTCCCTCCGGTATCGATTCCTATTCGAATTGGCTCGGCATTTCCACGATGGCTAGACATACTTTTCATCCTCAACCAAGGTAATGCATAGGATAAAGTCTTCCGACGCTTCCACAATTAACCAATTCGGCTTCATCGGAGAACTTGTAATAATAGGAGCCTTTTTCTTTTCCAACTCCCTTGTTCAATTGTGGCAATGCCCATGACTCAAAGACCTATTCCGCAAAAGAAACAGGGGAACCAATTCAATGGTTTAACCCCGGTGCGTAAGAACCCCTCTCCTTTAAGGCTAATTGATTATCGTGTCTTTCTAATTCCCATCATTATGAT
>JABXGX010000190.1 GCA_016550405.1 archaeon
AGCAAGCTTTTCATTAATGAAGGCACGAACGCGATCAGTTAGCCCACTGGTATGAGCTTCGCGTTCGATTTGATGAATCGCCTCAATGGCGATTGTCATTCGGTTTGGGTTCCCTTTGAGCCAGACAATTCCGTTTTGGCCCACGACGATATCGACTTGGAGGTCTGATTTTAGCATATTAATCATAGATCCCTTTCTCCCTATCAGCCGTGGAACGCGAGTGGGGATAATATTCATCAGAATCCCCCCTCGAACTTTTCCTAGACCACGACCTAGGGTGGTTATGAGGGGATCTCGCGTGCGATCTGCAGCAATGATTTCTGCGACGACGGTTTCCCCAATATCGTAGAATTGTCGAAGATTGTCTTTTGCGTG
Organism: archaeon; assembly: GCA_016550405.1. Next base: position 376 of record JABXGX010000190.1, read on the forward strand.
AACAGCATCACGCCGGGAGAGTGCGTGCATAACAGGAAGCATAGCCGGATAGGGACTATGAAAATCGATGAGCCAGCCATTTAGGGTGACTTCCACAATCGTTCCAATTATGATATCACGAACTTTGGGAATGTATTGCCCTTTCAAGGGAACAACATACACCATTTTACCTTTCATCTTCGCCACACCAATAACTGAGGCAAAGACTTTCTCTTGTTCCTTGTAGGCTCCGTCTCCGTTGTGAAAATCACCTTCGGCGAGGAGCTGCCCAGGAACGACAATATCTTGTTGTTCAAAGTGGATTGACACGTTAGGTAAAGCCTCCTATAGTGTTTCCTTTTTTAGTATCTTTATTTCAGCACGACCACGAGTTAAATTGTTGAGCGCATCAATGAGCTCTCCACGGAGTCCAGCAGGAACCTCAACAATTGCGATCCACGACCCATCTTTTTGCCATTCGTCCTTTGCGATATGTCCTTGGTGCTCGACAATACCATAGGCTTTGGGAGCAAAGTCGGGGGGGATTTTTATTGCGATCTGTTGAATCTCCATTCGAATGGGAATTATGGGCTGTAAGGCTCTGACAACATCGCGGGCCTGCTCTTCGGCTTTCAGGGTTGAATCAATGATGACATGGGCTTCATCCATGGCAGATTCGATTCGAGCAGGAGGATGAGGTAACCCAGTTTTGGGATTAATCGAGTTTCGCACAATAATGTCAATTATTTGGCGTCGTCGTTTCTCAACCATCTCGCGTCGTTGTTCGGTTGTGAGTTGGAGTGAACCTTTTTCGAGTATGATTCGAGCCACTTCACGTTCATCTGTGGTCCCAAACGCCTCCTCTAAGGATTCTGTGGTAGCCTTTTTGCTTCGGAGAGCATCTTCAAAAATGGTATCACCTCGAAGAATTTCACGAAATTCGACCTCCTCTCCTTGTTTAAAGTTCCAAGCTAGTTTCGGGTCAACGATGATTTCGAAGCGATACCCATGTGAGTCCAATCGTGCTAATGCGGCATCACCTAAATCGACTCGTTTGTCTCCGCGTATTCCACCCATTCCTGACATCATGAAATCCTCTTTGTTTATTAAACTGAATCCAGCAGCCGTTGTACTTCCTCTATGTCTAACTTAACGAATCTTTGTTCAGCTTTCGTAATTTTTGCTGCTACAAGTCCTTCGGGTTGTAGAGGAGAGGAGGCTGCGTCCTTAAGGATTCGAACCGCCAACCGGAGAGCCGCGTCCGTAGTCAGAGTAGATGAGTATTCTTGTTCAAGTATGGTGTTCATTTGATCGGCGCCCATCCCTACAGCCTGAGCTTTATAGCTCCAAAAGGCACCAATTGGTGTTGTGAGGTAGAGTTGGGGAGTTGAATCAAAACCAATAATGAGCATCGAAACGCCATAGGGTCGCGTTCCACCCTGTTGTGTGTAAGATTGAATGTGATCACTGAGTTTCTTACTAAGCGTTTTTACTTGGATTGGTTCATCGAAGGTTAAGCGTTGGATTTGAGCCAGCTCACGAGCATACCGCACAAGTGACCGTGCATCACCAGATAAACCAGCAATGGCAGTGCCAATTGATTCATCGATGGTGTGGATTTTATCATTATGGTGAGGTTCTTGGAGCGGATGTTTTCTGAGTATAGCCGTCAAAATCGCACCATCCGAGCTACGAATTCCCAAAATAGGTGTACCCTTTCGAACCGCCTCAAAGGCGTATTCAACCTGAAATAGGCGTCCCTCAGGACTAAATGTAGTCAGAGCAATATCATAGCTTTGGGTGTCACCGAACAATGAGGGGTCCTCCATAAACGCCTAATAAGAAGGGAGTTCTTTGAAAGCCCTCTTACTTTTCGTTGGTCTTGCAGGTTTGCCGATTAGCAGCAACGCCTTTAAAATCTTGTTATTAGCAGAATCGGGTTTCACGAACAATGGATGCTAATTAATCTTGGGCTGTATGAAGATAGTAAATGACGCCGATGCAAAGAAGGCCAGTCAACAAGGCGTGCAACCAGCTGAAGCCTATAAAGGCAATCACAACTACAATGATAAGAAAGATGATGAGTTCAAACCAGCCAGCAGTTTCGCCATAAAATTCCCGAAGATTTCCGAACAGAACGACAAGTCCAATGAACATTAGAACAAGGAGTAAAATGGCTATTACTCCAGTACCAACAGGACCAAGTAAATCAAGGAATGGTCCAACGGAACCCCAGCGGGTTATCATCACGGCAATGAGAATACTAAAGATGATAATGGTGACAGTACTAATTATCATACTGCGGCGCATGAATTGGCGATCTCGAGATTTATCTTTAGACATCGCTGGGAGCAACCTCGGGTCAGGCGGCTTGAGATGCGAAGACTCAAAAGGTGAGAGACTTTTAAGTCTTTGGCTGGGGGTTCATTCATGATTCCACCCCGGATTGCTCGAATTCAGTTAACGTCTATGCAACGACGGCAGTTATACGGAATTCGTCGCCGGGCTTTTCCCAAAGAAGGTTGTGCCTTACTTCTTGGGACCTATCTTGATAATGGATTAACCGCCAAAGTTATTCGGGTTGCCGAAACGAAAAATATCGCTCAGTCTATAACAGCATTTGAAATTGACCCTGAACACCAATTCTCTATTCTTACTGCCGCGGCAGAAGAAGGACTCGAACAAGTTGGTATATACCACTCCCATCCCGCTCCTCCAGAACCTTCTGCTAGCGACCTGGAATTCATGCAGTATAATCCATGCGTCTGGATCATAGACGGCTTGAAAAATCTGAGATTTCGTATGAGCGCCTATCAGCTTTTGCAGGGATTTCTGATATCCGTTGATATCAAGACCGTGCTTAGATAAAATGAAGAGGTGGGGGCTCTCGGCTCGTCGCGAGATCGTCATAGCACAAGGCTCAGTTTGGAGCGGCGTGGCTTCACTGAACCCCAGAGAGTTGTCGGTGAGGCGGGTTTTATCTGTTTTGGCTGCTGAACTCAGCCTCTGTCAGATTCTCAACGTGTAACTGATCTGCCCATGTTATCGATGTTTTCGTGCTTTGATGACTTTAGTTGCGTCGAGTTCAGGTAGATGTGAGACTGCTTTTCGGATAGTGCCACTAACACCTATAACATGAAGAAGCACTGGCGTAGAATTGACTTGAGTAAGCGTTGCTAGAGCGGCTCGAAGAGGGCGAACTTGTGTGTGTTGGCAACGGACTATAGCACAGGAGTCTTCAGGATGATACGATGTTAACCAAAACCCTATCCGACTTACTCCCAACTCGCCGTATAACTGGGTTAACTGGTGCCAAATTGCATTTCGAAAGTCTGTTTCCGATGGGAGTTTCGCTGAAGAATAAACCCGGAGAGCCAGATACCTTTGACGCGATTGCATGTTTATGATTTCCTCCCTGGCTTTGCTTCCTGAGTTTTTTGAATCAAAGTTACCAGAGTTGTTGGTGTTTCATGCATGGCTATCTTTGCGGATTCCTCGGAAACCGAGGCTAAATAGCTGAGTGCTTCTAATTCTTTGGGAGCACGCAGTTCAAAGGAATGGCTAGCGCCAGAGGTAAAAATGAAAGGGCAATTTGCTCGTTCTAAATGATCGATGGCGGTATGCATTACTCGCATTAAACGTGACCTAAAGGACCCAGTTAGCTTCAACAGATTGTGAAGACACAATTCTACAGGTTTGTCGTGATTTGCCATTATTCGTGCGACCTTGGAATCAACTGTGAGGTAATCCTCAACATCATTGAGCATCACCATGTGAATGGAGGGAATCTCAGCTGCTACATGCCATATTAGTTTCGAGCGGCCATGGATGACAAGTAAGTCAGTCTGTTGGGCATGTTTTTTTACCCGCACACGAAGATGTGCAGCACTTCGGGGGAACAAGGTCATTCGATGTAGAATATCAAGTGATGGAAATTTCTCGTCTGGTTGAATTCTTTGAGGTGATTCGAGGGCGATTCCAAGATATCCCAGTTGAGTTGCCATTTGTTTTATCTGTATGAGCTCCTCTTCGTTTTCGTGTGAATCGAAACGAATGTGGAGGTCATATGTACGCATCATATTCCAATCCTAGATGAGGTTGAATTGTCGACATAGATGTTCTAGCGTGTTTTGAGATAGTTTTCGTCCGGAAAATCGTACAACTAAACGAATTGAGTCACCACGATTTATTAATTGAACTCGCCCTTGATAAGCCTCCTGTTTATTGAGCCGTAAAAAAAGCTGGCCTTTCTGATTTATTCGTGAGGTTAAGGTCTTTTGGATTTTGATGCGGTCTTCAGGAGAGAGTTGTTGTCCAATTGCGGTAAGAGCTTGCGTAACTAGTGCGGGCTTCGTGATTTGAATAGTAAGACGAATAATCGGATTGTGATAATGACCACGGAGGGTTGTGGATTTAAGATCAAGCGTGCGGCGCATAGCAGCTGGAAAAAGGTTCTGAATGGCCTGTCGAACTTTTTCTTCCTCTTCTGTTGCTTGAACAGAGGCTTGCACATCTAAACGGACTGGTCCGCTTTCTGATGTGGCCACGGATTATCCACGCTCCATCAGGTGGTTGCTATTTCCCACGACGGCCATATTTGCCAATACTTGGACGGAGCTTCTCTGCACCAGTTCCACGATGGCGTAGTCCACGAGAGGTTTTTCCGGCGGGTGTAAGGCCTCGAAAAACTCGACCTTTGTGCGTTGGATCACAAACCCAGTTAATTCGCGAATCTGCTTGAATTGCAGGATGAGCGGGATCTACGAGTACGATTTCATACCAGAGATTCTTACCATCTTCAGCAATGTAATATGAGCCTAAAACTCGCATGTTTGGAAATTTACGAGCGGTTCGCTCCTCAGCAATCCACTGACGACTACGACTGGGAGTGATTTTCACCGTTCCCATCTTTTTGGGCTTACGTCCCATAATTGGTCGTTGTTTCCGCCGAGAGCCGCGAGGTATACGTTGGCGTACGATAATGTAGCCTTGTTTAGCACGATACCCGATTTGTCGGGCTCGATCAAGGCGGGTTGGTCTCTCAATGCGAGTAGTTGCAGCTTCTTTTCGCCACTCAATTAGCCGGGACCGAATAATGGCTTTGAGATCTTTGTCGTGGCTGGCATATAACTCGCTGATATGCTTGTACATTGTTGCATACGCCTCCGCGTAATAAGGGATAGCGAACCGCCATTGCCTATAAAATTGTTATGCTACTACGTCAGTAACGCCATCAGTTTCTCGGCGATTATTATTGAATTAGCTCGAGAAGCTTCATTGGTTTGGGCACCAATATGGGGAGTAGATACTACATTAGGGAGGGCAACGAGTTTCTCTAACAAGGCGTTACCAAATGGTGGTTCATCGGTAAATACATCAATGCCCGCACCTCCCAGGTGACCTGAGACCAGACTTTGGTAAAGGGCTTCTTCATCGACAATCCCCCCACGGGCGGTGTTAATCACAATCGCCCCGTGAGGCAGCGCGGCAAATTCCTTTTTACCAATTAATCCCCGAGTTTTGGGGGTAAGTGGGACATGCACGGTGAGTACATCAGATACCGAAAGCAGTTCCTCAACTGAAACATAATGGATACCAAGTTGCTTCATTACTTCAATTCGTTGAGGAGCTAAATCGAATCCATATACATCCATTCCAAAAGCCAACGCACGTTTGGCTACTTCTTCACCGATGAGGCCAAATCCCCAGATACCCATTCGTCGTCCCCGCATTTCCCCACCTTTACTTTGTTTCTTCAGCCATTCGCCACGCCGGATGCCAGCATCCGCAAAAGCAATTTTCCGTAGCACGTTGAGAGTCAAGGCGAATACAAGTTCAGCAACACTTACTGATGGTCCTTCTGGTGAATTGACGACCTGGATTCCTTTCTTCTGGGCTGCTTCGCGATCAACATTATCTAATCCCACTCCTGCGCGAGCAATTACTTTCAAGGATGTCCCTGCAGCGATTACTTCTTTGGTGACTTTAGTTCGACTCCGTACCACAAGCCCCGCATACTCACTAATTGATTTCATTAATTCGTCAGGAGTAATGTCTGTTTTCAAATCAAGATCAAAACCAGCTGCCTCTAATTGCTTGACAGCATCATTGTGAATTGGATCTGCAACCAAGATACGATTCGTTGTCAAATAACTCACCTATTTGATATTTCTCACAGTACTTTTCCGGGAGGATAGAAGTATTGTTATTTGCGAATGCACCAATCGCTGTGATTTATTTGTTATCGTTATTATTAGTGGTTGGAGGTAATCTGTCTTGTTGGTCGGAATTGTGGGTAAACCCTCATCCGGAAAAAGCACCTTCTTGAATGCAGCTTGCCGGACCGCAGCGAAGGTCGGTGCCTATCCCTTTACTACCATTGAACCTAATCCTGGTACCGCTTATGTACGCGTAGACTGTCTGTGTCAAGAATTCGGAGTCACATGTAATCCCAAGAATTCTGTGTGTCGAGAAGGTGTACGGCTTATCCCTATCGATATGCTAGATGTTGCGGGACTCGTTCCTGATGCCTATCTTGGCCGTGGTCGAGGGAACGAGTTCTTGAATGAGCTAAGCCGGGCAGATGCCTTCATACATGTCGTAGATACTTCAGGATCACTGGATGCAGAAGGTCGTGATGTGGAACCCGGTAGCTGGGACCCGCAGCAAGATGTTGTATTTCTCGAACGAGAAATCAATATGTGGCTCGTACAAATCCTACAACGAGACTGGCGGCGTCTTTCACGACGAGCCGAAACTGAGAAACTAAAAATCAGCACCCTCCTAGGAGAGAAACTATCTGGATTACAAATCACCGAACCTGCAATTAAAGCAGCCATCAAAGATGCGGAATTATCTACCACGAATCCAACGACATGGGCTGAGAAGGATTTGGAACAGTTTATCCAGTATCTTCGGCGCCGCGCAAAACCCATGATTATCGCCGCTAATAAGATTGACCGCGAGCATGCAGCCGAGTATTTGGGTTCCTTGCAAAAGATGACTGAAGAGATTGTTATTCCATGTAGTGCCGAAGCTGAGTTTGTGTTACGAAACTTGAGTGAAAAAGGAGTAATTGCGTACCAACCTGGGGCACCTCGTTTCGACATCCTGACTCCTGAGGTTTTGGGTGAAAAAGAACAATCCCAGTTACAACGCTTACAGATAGAAATCTTGGACAAGTATGGATCAACTGGTGTGCAACAAGTATTGAATACCGTTGTGTTTGATGTTTTAGAGCTCATACCAGTGTATCCTGTGGAAGATGCTGGAAAACTCGCAGATCACGATGGAAACGTGCTTCCAGACGTCTACTTGGTTCCCAAGGGCACTACTGCACGGCAGTTGGCGTATAAAATTCATACAGAGTTAGGTGATACCTTTATTCATGCTGTTGATGCACGAACCAAGAAACGGTTAGCGGAGAATTATGAGCTTCAACGTGATGATGTGATTCGGATTGTCGCGGCAGGAGCCACTCACTAGTTATGTGCCTTCCCGTTCGTAATGGCCCCAAGATTTCTTGGTTCCGAAGCTGCTAAGACCTCGATTCTGTAATTGCTTTCGCAGTTCTTTTGCGTGGTTTGCATTGATTTCTCCACGCGTCTCTAGGAATGAAATAATTTCTAATGCCTCCTCATTGGTGGCACAACGTCGAAGAAAATCAATCACATCCGGGGAATAGCCTGAAAAGCGGTCTTCGCTCTTTCGAACGGGCTGACGAGTGCGATCTGTTTCTTCCCATCGCACACCATCAATTTGGACCTCTGCATCCGAGGATTGGACTTCGCTAGCTAGATTCGGAAGATGCTCAAGGATTCGTTCGGTCAAGTCTTTACACTCAGGATCAGTAGCGTTTTCCACTTCTTTTTCTAGTTCAGGTGGAATCTGAGAAGGTTTTCTCTTGGATGGCTTATGTTTCGAATCCATCATTCTGTTCTCCGCTAGCTTTTGAATATTTACTGGTCAAGCTTGGCAAACCGTCGCAATAAAATATTACGATTTACCCCCACGTCAATGCGATCCCATGCAAATGTGGTATCAGAGGAGTAATCTGCAGTAGCAAGGGTTTCTAGATTCATCCCAAGCCGCTTTGCCCTCTGGAACCACGCCCCAGCTGTACTCTTTCCGTTCATTGCTACATCTGAGATTAGCTTTGCTAAATCACTTGATCCTCTCGAAAGAACAGCTTGCACAACACTCCACCGAGGATTCGGCAGATCTAGTTGAATCCGCCCGTATCGGCGCAGGTTCGTAAGAAGCTTAAGGCGGTTCTTCAGTGTTTTGAGGGGAGTAAGACCGATCCATTGGTAAGGCGTGTGTGGCTTAGGAATGAAGGGCGCGACGCTAACATGGATACGATGACTTTTACCAGTGAGTGTTAGAAACCGAACACAAAAGTCATGAATCGCTTGAATGTCTTCATCGGACTCGTTGGGCAGTCCAATCATGAAATAGAGTTTGAATTGAGAAAAGCCCACATCAATGGCGGATTGGAATGTCTGAAGAAAGGTATCATCAGAAATGGATTTTCCAATTAGACTTCGAAGTTGTTCTGAACCTGCTTCAGGTGCAAAAGTGAGGGTACGTTGTCCCCCTTGGAAAATTAAGGGAAGAATGTCAGAATTTTGTAAATCAGCACGGAGAGAAGGAACCGAAAGCTGATGCCCACGATTTATTATCTGGGTCAATAAGGCAACTAGCTCGGAATGATCAGTGAAGCCTGAAGCTAAGAGCGCAACCTTCTCCACCTGCGAACATCGAGTGCCAGCATCAATTATATTCTTGAGAATGTCCACTGAACGTTCTCGGCGGCGACTACATTGGTATGTTGTCATGCAGAAATTACACCGTTGATCACATCCTCGTGAAATTTCCACTAGCAGACTCTGACCAAAAGTGGGCTCAAGTTCCGAGGGATAAGGAGGTTCAGGAAGAATCTGGCAAGTTGGGTGAAAAGCAGAATCTAAATTGGACACAAGGGCTCGTGAAACAGCATCTCTTTCAGTGAATAAGAAATGAGTATCTAATTTTTCTTCTAATTCCGTCCGGGTTTGAGCTACAAGCAGGCCGTCAAGAAGTTGAGAAAAGACTGGTTCAATATCCCCGATCAGGGCGAAGTCAAGGAAAGGTAAAAGTGGAAATGGATTCGATGTTGCACAAGGCCCCCCAGCGATTACCCATGGTTTTTGCCGATTAGCCGCTAAAGGCGGAATACCGGATTGAATCAGCATTTCAATGACATGGACGTAATCAGTTTCAAATTGAAGCGAGAAGGCAACAACATCAAATTTGGAAAGTGGTTGTCCTGATTCTAGCGACTGGGGAACCTCACCAGGAACATAGAACACCCGTTCACAAGTCACCTCTGGACGCGAGTTGAACAGTGCGTATAGCAGGTGTATTGCAAGGCTCGTCATTCCGACCCGGTAAGCATTGGGATAACACAATGCTATACGAAGCTGGACTTTTCGCCAGTCTTTTTGTATCACATTGCGCTCCCGAAATTGTGTGGGCATCAGAATCACGTAATTGTTAATTGACTCGGAACAAATGGCAAGGAGTCATTCTCCTGCATAGCCCACTATCCGCGTTACAAAAGCTTTCTGACTAACTCAGAGTATGAAGATGGTGACCCCGTCTTGGGTAAAGATCGATGTAAAGAATTGTAAGGGGCGCTTAATCGCTGGAGAGTTGGACAAGTGAATGAAGAGAGGGAGACTCCACTGCAATTCGGCCTTTCATCGCTTCGAGTTCTGCAAGAAAGGTTCTGAGGGCCTTCGCTCGTTTGAAGACCCGGACAATGCCTAACTCGGTGATGCGGAGAACCGCGACGCGATTCATGACTTCAACATAGATTCCGCCGAGATACAAATCATGCTTTAAGAAAATTCGGCGCCCCGATTCATTCTCTACGTTTCGAGCTTTCCAAAAACCCTGCCGCTGGAGTGTTCGAGCAAACATACTAGCCAGACCCTCGCTAGTACGCGCTTCTATCGCTAATAAGCCTTACCGGTTCGCTTTTG
>JABXGX010000191.1 GCA_016550405.1 archaeon
AAAGGAATCAAAAAAGGTGATGATGTTACGAATGTCGCGTTCAAAAAACATCTCACTATGCGGATGATCCAACACTACTGCTTGGGATAAATCGATGAGGACTGGTTCCTTCCATAGCATGATATTGTACTCACTCAAGTCTGCATGAACCAAATTCGCATCATGATAAAGCTTGGATATCGCCTGTAGAATTGTATTCCTGGTTTTTTCTGGATCTTTAGGGCTCTCCTTCTGCATTAGTGGTGCTGGTAATCCTTCTTCTCCAATGAATTCCATAACAAGGATGTTCCGTTGCACATGAATGGGGTGGGGGACCCGAACCTTAGCCGTTTCAGCGCGAAGAAGATTCTTATATTCCTTGGAAGCCCAGACTGTAATCAAGCCACTCCGCGCCCGGGGAATCCGGGAAAACCGGGGATCTCCTTCAAGGTATACTGTTATGCGTTTGAAATTGAAGGTGGCAATCCGATAGATTTTGATGGCGACATCGGTGCCGTCGGGTTGGATCCCCCAATATACATTGGCCTCTTTGCCGGTGGAAATGACTCCGTTAATTTCATCGAGGAGTCCTTTGTTGAACATATGGTAAAGGCTCAGGAGGGTTTTAGTGTCGAAGACTGATTCGATGACCTGTCGGTCTTCTGAGCGCTTAATCCGCATTCGTGCCTTATCTAGGCGTTCTTCTAATCGGTCAACTTTATCGGCCACGACATTTCACCTCCAATACCAGGAGTTATACTTGTTTTCACACAATTTGCGATTGGTAGCGCCTATCCGCCACTCATAAAGGTTGTCATCATTTATTTTCCAATATTAGCTAGACTGGCTAAATCGCTGGGTAATCAAATCGAGGGCTAACTCCATTCCATGCACCAGCATACCAACAATGGTAGAAACCGGTAATTGTTCTGGATCAAAACTTACCTGTTGGTCCACCAGATCTGATAAATTCGATTGGGGGTCACCATGAGCAAAGCCTCCAACAAGAACAACTGGTTTGGCTTCCGTCTGAAGTGACTGGGCTAATTTTAGGGGTGATGTGGGAACCCCTTTCTCAGAAAGAAGCACGGTTCGGCTCGGGTTCAACGCTTTGAGGTAGGTTTCTAGATTCTTAGGAACCATCTGAAGTAATGGTGTTCCTTTGGGTGGTACACGTTTGGTCAGAAGCAATTGCTCTATGAGGCCAACAAATCGTGGAGTCCGACGAGGTAAACGAATTCCTGAAGCGATTTGGATGATATCGCCAGGATAGGTATGAATGAACACCTCTAGTTGTCCGGCTCGTGCCAAGACACTATCAAGCGCTACGAGAAGGCTCCGGTGAGCAATGTCTGGACGTCCGCGTTTATTTGCATCGGGTAGATTCTGAAACGCCTTGGAATGCAGCCTTTCATCAAGCAATATCTGGGTGGGCGGTTTATTCCGCAGTCGAGCATTCGCCACAATCGCTGGGTGGTGTGCAAGATCCTTGGGAACCAATTCTAAGGCTGTTTCAATAAGCCCAAGGATTAACATAGTAAATATAGTGTCCACTCAGAGCTAAAAAGCGAATTGACAGGACCTGGATTATTCGATTTTCAGGAATCCGCGACGTTCAAGCCATCCAGCTTCTCCCTGGGAGTAACGCCAGAGAATGTCGCCCCTCTGGTCGGTTTGGAAGTCCCATGGAGCTACCAAGACCACATCTCCTTCGCGGATCCAAACACGTTTCTTCAGGGTTCCACGAATACGGCAAAGGCGCGATTTGCCATCCGCACATTTAACGCGCACACGATCATAACCAAGTAACTGAACAGCGATGCCAAGGACTTCACCTTCACGAGGAATACGCACTCGAATGACTTCGCCATCTTGGCGAGACTGCCCTTTCATGCTGCGCCCTGCTTTGCCTTTTCCTTTTCGTTTCGGTTTAGACATAACTATACTCCTACAATGAATGGGCTACAACAGGGAGCCGAGTATATAAAACTGCTCACTCACAGTCCGTTTCTACATCAACAGCACTTTCGGACGGCAGCAGAACTAAACGATTTTTCCATTCAATCGCTGAAATCATCGCCCCAATCTCCAACCCCTGGTCGGGACGGGGAAGATCATAGAGAGAAAAATCCTCTTGGTCCATCAATTGAACAATATCCTCTTCTACTGAAATAACTTGGAAGGTTCGAATCTCATCATTCAGAAAATCCGCATCGATTTCGCCAAGATCCTTGGGACTTAAGGTTTCACGATGGAGGGTTTCAATATTAGCCAGGATGTATCGACCACTCCGGATCCCTGTAATCAAGAAAGGACTTTCTTTGTAGCTAATCAAGTCACCAACCTGATACAGTGGGAATCGTAGCGAATAGGTGTCCCGTCGAAGGTTTTTACCCTCACGGGTTCGACCCACAACCTTACTTGAGACCTTGTGGGTTAACCCAAACTGTTCGGCTAAATCCTTTGCCAATTTGCGTCCGAGTCGAGCAGTCATGCACTTTATATCAAAACCACCACGGGTTTCTGATAATTTGAGCGAACCAGGAGGTAATTCCTCGGTGACAAGCCGTTTGTTGATGAAATCAGCAAGCTCTTCGATCTGGGCAGGAGTAATTTTTCCTGACGAAGAGCGAATCTGAATAACGGCTTCGAAATAGCCACCCGCGGATTGACGGCATTGAGTACAAAGGGCAGGCGCAATCGGAATGGTCACAACTTTCTGCTCTTTGTACGGATACTCTTTGGCTTGAGCTGATACTTCAACTTGGAGTTCCTTGGCCTTCGCCAAAGGACCGTCAGAAGGTTCTTGAAGCTGGACATCAAAGGAGGCAGGCTGACTCGGGGCAAATAACGGATCAAGCAGGGAACAAACCAATTCAAAGATGTGAGCGTCGTCCGGTTGATCAGTTTGATGAACCCAATTTCCACTCACATAATAAGCTTGGCAACGTGAACAGACTTTTGCCACGGGAGACTGGCGAAGGACGATTAATGGATGATCTGCAAAATAACACTTCTGGCAAAAGCCTTCAATAAAAGGTTGGGCTTTGGTGGGTGGACTTCCACATTTGGGGCATTGACGGGTCATGATTCCTCATTTCGTAACGACTACTTGTGCATGGGGGATGTTTTGAATACGAATAATACCTCGTTCGTGAATTAGCTGAGCCTTAAGCGCCTCACTTACAATGGTTTCCCCAACGATATTCGCAATCGTCGCTTTCTCCATTGCGGCTAATCCTTCTTCAACTGTAACGAGTCTACCTTTGTAGAATCTTTCACTAATATGGATACAGCGATCTCCTTCCTCAAAGGATGCACCGAGTAGATTCTGGTCACAAATTGCCACAACATACTCGCCTTCACGATGCATTTGGTTCAAATAGACTTGCATCCATCTCACCCGGCCGCTTTTTACCCCTTCAATGGTGTCCGACCCCCACACGCACTACACACCAGCATCAGCAGGCGACCCTCACGGCGTATCTCCGTATCAGGCCGCTGGCATACAGGACACACCACAAACTCTACAGTATATTTCTCGATTAACTCGTCTAAGGCTCTGGAGGAAAAGCGGCCATTAAAAATGGCTTGGGGGCTTCTAATTTCACCGGCGGTGGCTAGTTCGTGATTAAGATAGCGAACTAGATGCTTGGGATCTCGGCGTAAAGTATCAGTAAGATCTTTGAAGTTCCGAACTACGGTTCGCGAACCCTGGATAAAGGAGTCAACTTTCGGAACCTTGAAACGAGGTTGATCAAAAACCTCAGGTGGAATTTGATCCCGAGCCCGTTTCAGTAAAGCCTCATAGTCGTCGGCTTTTACAGTCTTTGACACGGTTTTTGGCTTGTCTGCTGGTTTGGGCGTTTTGCTAGGTTTGGATTTGCTGGGTGTTTTCGCTTTTCTTGGCGCCTTCGAACTGGTCTTTGAACTAGCTTTTTTCGCAGTTTTTGCCTTTGCGGGCGCTTTGGTTTTTCCGGATTTGGTGGGGGTTTCTGTTTTTTTTGGGGGCACGTGGGTTCGCCTCGTGATACGTATCCAATTGATAGTGTCGCAGCTTGATAAAATCTCTGTTTTGCGCAGAGACCGGCTCAAGCTGTTAAATCCGCTGGGTATGGGGCTGCCAATAGGATAACTGGCTGACGTAGAGTGTGCTCAAAAGGATTTGGTTCCTTTTAGGATTTCTTATACCGATGGATTTCGGGTTCATAGACAACTCCTTCACTAAGCAAATCGATGAGCACTTGTTCCACAACTTCTTCAGTTACATCACCTGTTACATCAAGAATCTGTTCGAATCGAGCCCCACCATCCGCATCATATTTCTCAATGGTCTGAAGCACAATTCGGCGCAGTTCAGGAGTTGGTATGACCTCTTCGTCCTCGTCAGGTTGATCTAAGGTGGCAGTTGCATTATGCCATACACCCGGTTCCAACTCCTTTTGTTTGCCAGGTTCAGGGGCTGCTTCCTCGAAATCTGCAATCATGCTCGTTGTTCGGATCTGCCCTTCAAGTGTATGGGGTTCAAGACGTGAGAGCCGGAGCTCCAACAGGCGGACCGTTTCCCAATTGGGATTCTCCAATCGACGGACTACTTCCCCGTTAATGTACGTCTCACCCTGAAAGCTTCGAATCCGACCAACGACTAATACCAAATCACCGACTTGGATCTCCCCAAGCTTTGCCGCAAGTTCTCCCCACATTTTGGCACGAATCACACCGGTCCCATCATCCAGGGTGATTGTGGCAAATCCCTTGCCCTCTTCGTCTAATCGTTCTTGAGTTGCCTGATACCGATCCACCACCGTGGCAATAATATTTACACGGCTGACCTGACCAAGAAACGTTTCAACTCCCACCACATTTCCCTGATCATTGGCAATTAAATCACCATCTTGGATATCCTGAATAGCGACTTTTGCAGCGGTGGATCGTTTAGAAAACATACCACGTCGAACTCCATTCTCTACCATCATTAAGGCGTATTATTCAAAAAACTTCTTCACAGCGTAATACGTGAGTCTCACGAATGGGAGAGGCTACCTTGCTAGAAAAAGACTGAGGGATCACGGGATTTTTCCGGCTTTTCCTCTTGAGAAACCGCATTCCCATTGGAAGGACTCAGACAGCCTTGCTCATTGAGTCGCTCAAGAGCATTGGCAATATCATATTTTCGTTCAGCCCCATACTTCTCAATGGCCGCAACAAATAATTGGGGTAGGTAAAGGCGCCCCTCTTCATTGGCCAGCTTCACCGCTAAATCATAGATTTTCTTTGGAAATCCACGGGCCGGTGCCTTAACACATTCATAGGCTAACAGGAGTTCTCCGTGGAAGCATTCTTCAACGATTTCTGTGCCAGGATCGAAGACATCAATGCGCCCATCGAAGGTCGCGAGTTTGTCACTGAATCGGGTTTCAAATTGTGTGCTGAATTGGGCGAGAGAGTTTGTCAAGACTTCACTGGGCGATGAATCAAGGATGAGGACACTCACCACGTACTGGCCTTCCCGGAGGCTCAAATGTAAGTCTTTGTAGTGAATATCACGGAGTTGTGACTCGCGGTCACCTTCGCCTGACAGTTCACTGTAAAACGAATTGACTGCTGAAAGAAAACCTGATAATAAGGCGCTGGGCATTTCTCCGCCTGAAAAATCATAGGTAAAAATTGGTAATCCAGTTTTGGAATACGTCACGAAGAGGGCACGGAGGTCCATTAATCCCATCATTCGCTGTGCCCATTGACTGGCACTCTGTTCGAGGGCTTGTTGGTGCGCAAGTCGCCTAGGTTTGACACGCTTTGCATAATAGGCCCAAATACTGATGAGAATGATGATGAAGATGATGATGAAAGGAAGTAGGAAAAGTAAAAGATTGACCCACCACGGAACAGCAGGTTCCTGAGAAATCACTTCAGAAACACTCGCGAATTGGGACGCTGTTTCCCGTGTACCATTATAAATCGCTTCTGCCCAAAGATAAGGCCCGTCATTGTTATTCATCCAGAACGATTCCGAATATGATGGGAGTTGAACCAGCACGATACGAGTTCCGAAGGTATCTGTGGTAATTAGCTGGGCATGGAGTATCTGGTCGGTCCCATTCGCGAAATGAACCCACACATCCAGCCAAATCTCTGCACCAGAGATCGGCGTCGTGTTAGTAAAGGCTAATCCAACCGTCACCGCCACTTCATGTCCCTCAACGACACTATTCGGTGGAGGCAACGTCACTGTCAACATTGCATCAAACTTTGCTAACACTTCCAAACTCAAAACTAGCGTTTGGTTTTCATAGAGCGTTCGTTGTGCATAAAATGTCAAGGAGTAGGTGGCCGGAGTTACTTGAGTTAAGTTCAAACTCAGTCGGTATACACCACTACCCAGGGCGACCAAGCTGTGAGGACTACTCTGAAAGATTACCCAAACACTTGCGCCATCGATAGCTACGCTATTACTCGTGTCCCAAAACAGCACATCAAGGATAAGAGTTTCGTTTTCAAATTCGCTTGGAGAGTAATCTCCGTTTTGGGGGGTTAGCGCTGTCGCCCATACTAGGTCAAAACTTTCACTGAAGTATTTAATCTCGTAGTTGAGGGCACTGATATTGAAACTAATAGTCCACGAACCTGCACTAACACCTGTAGTGATACAATTGACCGTATAGGTACCATCCATGTTATCAACAACGTTGATTGTTGACCAGTTTCCTTGGATAATCGCTCCGATGAGTCCCTGTGCGCTCATGTCTTGGTAGGTGACACGAATCTGAAAGGGTGAATTATACACAATAGGGGACGCGGAGAGGATTTGAACTGATAAAGTGGTTGAACGAAGTTGCACATCAATGAGGGTATCATAGACAGCGCTATTGTATCCACTTAGAGCCGCTGTGAGTGTAATGTTAAATGTTGCTGGGCTTCCACTTACATTCAAAATCAATTCAACGTGATATGTACCGTTTGCCAAATCATATACCTTAATTCCAGTGAAAGGCGAATCGTCTAGTAAACAGCTAATTGTGGCCCCGGGAATCCCAGTACCATCTGATTGCTTTCGATAGGTGATAGAGACGTTAAACGGCTCACCCCCATCAATACTGCCTGGGGCACTCCCCGTAATGGTCGTGGGTTCCCCCTCCACTGTGAGGGTCACTAAGAGAACGTTTTCCTGAATATACATACCGGGTTTCGAAGCGTTAATCACAAGATTGTGGATACCAACACCCAGTACGGGTCCATCAAGAACAATAGAATAATTACCACCCCACTCTTCAGCAAGCCAATTGAAATACCCTGGACCCGAAATGTTCACCAATGCCCCGGTGATTCCCCCCTCACCTAGCGGGGTAAAGATTGAGTAATTAATCTCAATTGCCACACATTCAGTGTAATTGATTGTGAGGGCTGTCCAATTCGCGACCAGTTGGGTCTTCGACCACAAAGTAAGAGTTATTGGTAGGGTGGACGGTGAATAGCCTGGTCGATCTGCACTAGCAAGACCGCTATGAATTCCTCGACTTAATCCCATTGTACCAGTATTGATGAGGCTTTCATAATATCCTCCTCCCACATCGCCGAGTGAATAGGTGGACCCGCTGAAGGTCACGTTCACCTCAGCGTTTGGAATCCCCACAGAGTTTTCCACGTCATAATAGTACACACGGATATCGACATTATCCCCAATCAAGCTTGTATAAGTATCCGGATCACCGGACATTATCGTTGGATACACGAGATCAACGCTGCTAAGGCCAACACCAACATGGAGACTATTATTCCAGACCACTTCACACCGCATGGTCACATTTGTTATAGCATAAGAGATTGGCGTGAAAGCCGTGAAAGTGAGTAATCCACCCCCATCAGGCGTTTGAAGCGATTCATTCAAGGAAACGCCTAACTCATCATAGGGGTTCAATCGGCCCACACCATCGGTAAAGGTTGACAGCTGAGCTAAAACCGTGAGACTATCTGTGATATTCACTTCTTGACCGGTCACATCGAGCCCCCCGCGACGGATGAAAGGTGTTTGGACATAATTGATATCATTAGACACAACGCGCCACATGGTGCCGTTTCCGGCTCCTCCTGGTTCATCAAGAAACAGCCAACCGGGAAGACC
>JABXGX010000192.1 GCA_016550405.1 archaeon
CAACACCGCGGACCCTTTCAAAAGATATTGCCGAATTAGAAAGAGACTATGCATTTCGAATTTTTACTTCAGTTGATTCCCATAAATTCCATCTAATTCAGAAAATCATCGTTTTTGAAACAAAATCAATAGCACACACAAGGAAGCTAGCGGATTATGCTACCAATCACCGAGGCTTTCTTCGATCATTTCGACTTGACCAGGATATGCGTAGAGGTACACTGATTTATCGATACCCAAATCAAAAGGAAGGCAACCAATTGTTCGAAGCGCGAGTTGACACGCTTTTAGATGAACTGTTTATTGACGTTAATATCACTCAGGTGTTTGGAATACATCAATTCATTTCTTTTGAAATGTATAATCCTTTAACTTACGATTTTTCAATTGAGCCAGAAATTGTTTCACAAGTTCCCTTTGATTACAGTAAAAGCCATTTGGATACCCTTCCACAGCCCCGTGGGCTTACCTTCACCAAACCTTTTTGGTTTGATCAGGCTGATTTCCTTTTAGCCGATACGCTATATTCGTCTGGAACGCTTGCTGACCTCCAATATAAACAACGGCTTCTACGCAGATATGGAATTGAATATTCTACAAAAACGATTTGGAAGAAACAACAGCGTCTCCGGAAAGAAAACGTCGGTTTTCCTACTATTGAATTACAGATTCCAGGTTTCGATGAAGATTTGGTTCTAGTTGTATTTTGTACACCAAAAGCCGCTTCATCAATTCGAGCAATTTCTGTTTTTCTTCCATATGTGATGATAATTACAACGGATTCTGGTTGTTTGCTACGAATTCAGCGACCAGTCCACACTGCAACACTAACGGGACAACTTATTCGAAAAATACACAACCAAAGAGGCGTGAGGGATGTGAAACTCCTTCGATATCAAGGCAGATTTCAAACACCCCTATTGCCAGATATTGTACATCGATGGAATACAGACAAACAAAATTGGATGGTACAAGAAGAAGACATCTGATAAGAGGAAAAAGAAACGATGACAAGGATACAAAACCCTTCTCATTCAGCCAATCTAGAACCTGTCATTGACAAGCAATTCATTGAGAAGCTCATCCATCGATCTGAACCACAAGAAGATCATGAAGACTTGCGCCTTTTTCTCACAAATGTGCTACTTTTTGTAAAACGTGTTGATGGAGTCGATTTAACGGATGAGGAGAAGGAATATCCATCTCATTCCCAATTTTCTCATTTGACTTTTCGCAAAGGGCAAAGTACAGCTGATGGATTGAAATATCGTTTAGACCTCATTGACCGATATAACATCACCAATGCGCAACGCATAATTAATATCATAGCCTCAACCGCCGTCTCAACTCCTAAGGAGAAACTAAATTCTCGTCAGATTCGCATAATCGAAGAACTACACAAGAATCCAACCATAGCCCGATATGAACTCGCTAAGAAGCTATCAACAACAGCGCAAATTATCCGTAAAGAACTAATGCATCTCCGCCAACAATTTTCATTGGCTGTCATCTACAATTTGGATTACAGTAAACTCCGATTAGGTTTATTTGAGATTGATTTTCGGACAAAATCACTGGATGCATCTGAGCAACTTGAAAGATTCTACCGGAGAACTCCTCCTATCTTCTTGCGCCGAATAAATTTTGATCACAACTATCGAGATGGTTTCTTTCACTATCTTGTCCCGGATCAACCGGCGGGTCATCGAATGTTTGCTGAACGCCTAAAGTGGTTAGATTCAAATTTTCTCGAAGAATCATCAACATTCAAAATCGAGAGTCTTCGCATTGATATTTCATTTGAGAATTATAATTTAGTAACTGGCACGTGGATGCTGGATTCTGACTCGTATTCTGTAGGAGTCTTGGAATTTCTTACCGCTCAGGACAGAGATAGGCTGCCCGCGCGAGAGATGATATTTGGGAGACCGATACGATTTGATCGCACGGATTACATTATAGCTTCTACGCCCTACATTTTTGGGGAAAAGCAGCATATCGGGGTCTGCCAAAAGGTGTTAGAACAACATGGATATTCATTATCTAAAAAGACAATTTGGAATCGCGTAAAGAAGTTGCAACAAGAGGATGTTATGTATCCGTCTGTTTGGTATGATAGTCCTGAGCTTGAAGAACTTGTCAAGTTTAGTATTACGTGCACTCCTGCAGCCTTTGAACCTATTCATCGACTTCTTTCAATTCTTCCTTATGTCTATTCTGTCCGAACAGACATTGGATTGACCTTTACATTTCACCGACCGAGTCGATGTGCCCCAATAACAGGTCTATTAGCTGACACCTTTGATAGAATAGATAGTGTTTCGGATATCAAGATTTTTCGGTACGAGCCTACCTTTAGTCCACAGTTGTTTACGAAGACCGCGGATCGTTGGGATGAAAGCCGACAACGTTGGCTTCTGAAAAAAGGTGATATCTAATCGAAGTGGTTCAGGATGATTCCTGCATAATTGAGAAGAAGTGGTCTACCAATTCTTTGGCAATATTGGTATCTATGACTTGTTGTAAGCCTTGCCATCCACTGCTACTATTGACCTCAGTGACTATCAGTCCTTTTTCAGTTTCTAAAATATCGATACCGGTATATTCGAGTCCAATTGTCTTAGCACATTTCACTGCAAGTTCTTCTAATTCTTGAGTTAGAGGACAAGGTTGTGGTTTAGCGCCTTGCCGCAGTGCACTTTTCCATGAATCTCCAATACGGGTCATAGCCCCAATGGCTCTATTTCCAATTACGAATACACGGATATCCTGATTTCCATGTTCGAGATATTCTTGAATGTACATAACATAACGGTTCGCTTCTAATGACCGAAAGACACGACGAGCTATTTCATGATCACTTACCCTAGTCATTCCCACACCGCCAGAGCCAAAGAGCGGTTTGACAACAACATCCTTGTATTGTCGAAAAGCACGAAGTGCATCACGCGTGTATTGCGTTACGGTGGTTCTGGGAACTGGAAGTCCAGCAAATTCAAGCAATCGTAATGTATAGTATTTGTCCACAGCCCTCTCAATGGCATGGGGACGATTCATAAAAGGAATCCCAAGCCTTTCAAGACAGTGCAGTGTGTCCATTCGTAGAATCACTTGCTCCAATGAGCCCCCTGGTATGGCACGTGTGAATACGCCTTGTAGAGTTGTCAGGTCTTCTTTTTTGTACTGAACTCGAGGATGCTTCCCCCCCACACGGACGATCGTTTCGGTAACATCAAATAGAACACATTCAGTGCCCTTGTGCTGAATCTCGTTTACAACGCGGCTAGTCTCCCATCCTTCTGGTTCGGCTGAAGCAAC
>JABXGX010000193.1 GCA_016550405.1 archaeon
CCAAAGAATTCTTACCGAGTGTTTGGGCAAAATTGCGGGTTCCCTCTGCAAGCGCTGACCCGAGGGTTCCCCGTCGGAAGGCAATATCAGTGATGAGCTGCTTTACAGCCTGATAATCTCCCCAATCGAGTTTCTCTTTGAGAAGTCCTCTCTCCGATGCTTCCATGGCGAACCCAATTGTATTCCCAAGAGAAATTGTATCGAGTCCATATTCATCAGCCAATCGATTCAATGTTGCGACTTCGCGGAGATCTCGCATCCCAATATTTGAACCTAGGAGGGCAACATTTTCGTAATCAAGTTCAGCCAATTTCCCTTCAGCGTCCTTAACGCAGTGACCGCATTGCATGGTACAACTAGGACAGCCATGGGTCTTTTCTTTCATAGCCTCCATAGTATCCCCATTCAATGCTTCCGCGTGTTCGAATTGTCCCTCCTTGAAATTGTAACTGGGCAAGACACTATATTCTTGACACCACGCGTGAATTAGCATGGTTCCTTGAGTCATCCAGTGATCATAACTAGGCTTCTCGCGAATGTCTTTGAAACCTTCCCGACCTAATTGTCGAAAAGCTTCAGGGTCAGCAATTTCTGGACTCTTACTTCCTTTGGCAACTAACGCCTTCAGGTGTTTAGAACCCATAACGGCACCCATACCAGGTCGCCCCCCAGCTCGTCCCATCATAGAACGAACTACAGCATACTTTACTAAGTTCTCGCCGCCTTGCCCAATCATTAAGGTGCCAATATTCTTGCCATGTAAATCCTCTAGTTTCTGTTCAGCCTCAAAAGCTCCTTTTCCCCATAACTTATCTGCATCCAAAATTTGAACATTAGCATCTTCAATGAGAATATAAACAGGCTTCTCCGCTTTCCCTTCGATGACAACCAAATCGTAACCTGATCGACGTAGTTGAGCACCAAAATGAGACCCCAAATTTCCATCACCATAAATACCTGTCAATGGACTTTTTGACGCTACAACTGTTTTCCCCACATTTGGCATCGGTAGTCCTGAAAGCGGTCCTACGGCTGCAATGAATTTATTACCTGGAGACAAAGGTTCGGTCCCACGAGGAACCTCATCCCAAAGAATTTTCGCTGCAAATCCCCGACCACCCACAAACTGCAGGGCAACATCTTTTGGAATTGTTTCAACCATAGTTTCTTTATTCGTTAAATTTACACGTAATAGCTGTCCAGTCCAACCTTTCATGGTCAACACACCAAACGCAAAATTATGCAATCCGTCTAGAGAGATGCCACAAATAACTTTCGCAGCCACACACAAGATCATTTGAAAATCAGAAAAACAATAAGATAATAGGCATCAACACTCTTGATACCCTCCTGTTGACCCCTAAAGGTGCGATATTATGGGCAAATCAACAACCCCTGAGGTCGTCTTAGCTCCTCGCATTGTCCGAACTATTGCAGGCATCGATTTCGTGCTCATGTTTGCCTTTGCAATAATCGGAGCCCTTGTCAGCCTCCTTCCTGTCAATCTGATTGATCAACTGAATTATCTGGCAGTCTATGATCCCATCCTTTACAACCTAATCTTAACCGAGATAGCTAATGCTGGACTCAACTTGCCTTTACTAGTGAATTTCTTTTTCGTTTTTGGAGTCACACTCATCATTGTATCCATCATTGGTATGATCGTTGCACTGGGAACAGCCTACAAAAAGCCGTGGGCGATTCCTCTGGGCGTGGGTGTATCAATTCTTGCCATCACCGGTGGGGTCGTCAGCTACTTCTTCAAACTTTTTTATCCCTTCACACCGGGTGGCCCTCTCATTATATTGGATCTTGCACTTGGTCTATTCTTTGGCGTACTAGCCATCAATGTCTTTTTTGTAGGGGCTTTCCTCATTTGGCAAATGGAACAGCAACCATATTCAACTATTCGAATAGGACGCCTCATCCTTATCTGGAACCTGAACGCCCTAAGCTTACTTGTTACTGCAGCCCTTTATCCCGGTGTCGCAATTCAAGGCCTCTTTACAGGTGATTTCCTGAGTGGACTAGGTATCGCCTACATCGTTGTTGCCGTGATTGCTTTCCTAAATATCCTCATCCGCCCCATTTTTACCAAAATGGTCTCATGGGTTGCACGATGGTGGATAGGATTCGCTATTTCCTTTATCCTCATGTTCATATTAAACGGCTTCTTGCTTTGGATTCTAAGTGCCTTCATGCCTGGATTTGTAGTTGTCAATATCTGGGCGGCAATTCTTTCGGGACTAATTTTTGCCGCCATTAATGCCGTCATCGTTAATGTCGTGGGACTTGACGATGATAGTAGTTTCTTCAGTCAATTCGTTGCAACACAAATCCAACGGGTGGGTGACATTAAAGACGTTCCTCAAACTCCCGGAATGGTTGCTTTAGAAATCGATGGACTCAGCATCGAAGTCCTTCAGGAAGCCCTGAAACGAGAGTATATGCCTACGATACAGTACCTGTTGGATCGAGGGAGTCATCAACTTGATACCTGGGATTGTGGAATTCCTTCTATGACATCCTCTTGCCAAGCCGGAATCCTTCATGGGAACAACGATGATATCCCCGCATTTCGCTGGTATATTAAGACCGATGATCGCATGCTAACCTCCAATCA
>JABXGX010000028.1 GCA_016550405.1 archaeon
CAGTATCTAAACGTTGGATGTCTTCTGCCCATTCTTTTGAAAGGCCTTCAGTACTCGAGACCGTGATATCAACATCCCGAATATCAGTGAGCTGGTGAATTATCCAAGTACCGACTTGGCTCCTGACAGTGGTGTCTAAGAGCTGGGGTTTCTGAGTAATCACTACCAAGTTAGCTGCAAATTTACGTCCCTCTTGGGCAAATAGGCGCATCATCCCAGTGGTCGCTGCTTTCCCACGATTCGGAGCGAGTGTGTGGGCTTCATCAACAAAACAATAGAAGGGTGGAATTTCTCGATTGACAGCTGCATGATATAAGTCACTCAGAATTTCCTGTGATAATGCCTCCTGTACACCTAAGTCAAGGCCCCGAAAGTTGATTATGGTTCCTTGTCCTGATACAACCAAATCCTTAGGGTGTGTACCCAGGAGTGCTTCGATGGGTAAATCAGCTCCTGGATTGGCATGTAAGTCAGCAAACTCGATGACGCTCATCTCATAGCTACGTGGTTCTACTTCAAATCGTTCACTCTCTGCTTCTGCAGGGATTTTGAGACTCGAATATTCTCCATGCCGGTCCAATACAACAATTGGAATGCCCTTTTTAAGAAATTCTTCCATGATTACAGCGGTTGTATAACTTTTCCCACTACCAGTCTTACCCACCACAAAGAGGCGTCCTAGCCTTTTTACAGGGAGCCGGACTGGTATCGTATCACCAGAGATTTGCCCAACGTAGGTTCCTTCTTCGAGCGGAATATCGATACCTAACGCTTCACTCACTGTACGGGGTGTTGCCTTATAGATCATCATTTCAGGATTGAATGGGGTTCGAGGCATGGGTCCGACAACACTACATTGCCCTAAAGTCGCACGCTTCTCGCGTGTTAATTCCTTGCAGAGCAGTAAATACTCCTCTCCGCGATGATTAATTGATAGAAAGTCATTTCGACCCACCTCGCCCTGTTTCAACACCCGAATTCTTAGCGTATGAGTTGTAGTTTTGCCCACAACTTCTGCGACAGGCTCGACCTGAACCGATTCTGGATTCTCTTCCTCATCAACACTTTCTGGTTCTTTTTCAGGTGGGTCTGATGACATCATCAATACCTCGCGCGTGTTATGCCTTTGAAAGCACACCCTTATAGACTTCGCGAGTCTCTCCTATTCGAATAATCTGTAGCAATTTTCTCTTACTATTTTTGCGCCTCATTAATTTTGGATTTTCTCGAATCATCTAAAACCATTTCCGACTTGCTTTCTGAGCCAACAGAACACTTTTTTCCTCATTCACCACAGTCTGTAAGAGGGTCCTGCTGTGTCAACAGAGATTCCTATTGGTGAACTATCACCGAGTCTAGCTTTTGGAGCTGCTTACTTCTGCATCTCTTCAATCGGAACTCGATTGATTAATATTGCTGAAACCTATACCGAAGAAGGCTTTTTTGGAACTGCCACGGTTTCATTCCGGATGCCTAGTACTGATGATCGCCTTGAAGTAACCCTGCTTGTTGATTCAAAAACGCCTACAATCCAACTCGACATCACAGGGGGTGACGAAGCAAAGCGTCCTAATTATCTCAACGAGATTGCCAATCGAATCACAAAAACCCTAAAGCGTTTTAGCAGTGTACCTGGTGTCAAACTCTCCCATGCCTCAAAAGCTGTGGTTGTCGAACGCAAAATCGATGAAGCTCTTAATCAGCTTCTCACAGACCCAGATTACCGAAAGGTCTATGTCCTGGTTGCAGATGCGCGTGAACGCTTAATTCGTATTGGTGGCGATTTCCAACCTGCCACCCTTGAAATGGGGGCTATCCTTGAACCCCTTGCTGGGAAGACAGGACAAATCCCTGAAGAAAATCGTGAAGAACTCGCCTTGAGCTTACTCCGTTGGAAAAAAGAAATCAAAAAAGTCGTCAACCAATTAACAAGTGAAACCAACGGCGAAGACTAAATTGAGTTCTTGTTAAGCTCCATAACGCCATTTGTCTACTTTCTTATCTTGTTTCGTCTGCTTCTTGTAGACTTTGTAATGCTTCTGGCATAGGTAAAAGCGACGTGCCCGCTCGTCATCAAAGGCTGCACCGGCGGCTTGTAGTGCTTCACGGGCCTTATCAGCGGTAAGAGAACGGG
>JABXGX010000194.1 GCA_016550405.1 archaeon
GGGAGTAGAAAGAGGACAATCACAAAAGCAGGTTTGAGAAGGGTCCATATGAAGGGCGGAATAAAGGGAAGTGTCGTAGTGATGAATGGTGGCATTAGCCACCCACCTAAGAAAAGGGTAGTGAAGAGTAGGGCTCCAAGGTAGAGTTTCAGATACTGTGACATCATCATTAATCCAAAGTTCATACCCGAGTATTCGCTCATGTATCCTGTCACAATTTCTGGTTCTGCTTCTGGTAAATCGAAGGGAATGCGTTCAAGCTCAACAAGCATTGCGGTGAAAAAGACTACCGCTCCTAAAGGCATGAGGATTGCAAACCAAAGCCAATTTTGGGCCAATACGATAGCTGTGAGATTGAATGATCCAGCCAGAATAACAACACCCACCGCTGACAGCCATAAAGGTACTTCATATGCCATCATCTGAAGAAGCGCACGAAGACCACCCAGAAACGGATAAGCACTGTTACTCGCCCATGCAGTTAAGAAAGCAAGAACGGGAAAAAGTGCACCAGCAGCAAAAATGAATAATAATCCATATTCAAGATTGGCGATGACGGCAGTGGGTCCGACGGGAATTACAGTGGCGGTGACTGCTGCTAGGGTGACAATAAGAATTGGTGCTAATTGATAAAAGAAACTATCCGCACGTTTAGGGACAATTCCTTCTTTGAAGATAAGCTTCAAGAAATCCGCGACGGGTTGTAAGATTCCTCCGATACGCCCTGCGTATTGGGGACCAACACGTAACTGCATTTTCGCAAGGAATTTTCGTTCAAACCAAATAATTGCTGCAGCTGCAAGGACGATGGTGAGAAATCCAGGAAACACAGTGAGGAGGAATATTGTCGTTAAGTTTGTTAAAACAAAGGTAATCATTTGCTGAATTAAGATGTTAATCGTTTCGAGAATCTGCAACATTCATCACTACCTGTCCGCATTTGGTGGCCAATAATCGAGACTCCAATAGATACTCGGAATGTCTGCGAGGTCAATATTCTTGAGGAGGAACTCAAGAGCTGGAAGATGTCGGAAGCATGGTGTACTTACTTTCACTCGGCTAGGCTGTTTCTCACCATGGCTTACAACCAGATATCCTAACTCTCCACGTGCGGATTCAACCCGGGTATAAGCTACCCCCGCGGGAACCTTTTTCGGGGTTTTTAGACGGACTTCCCCCGGAGGAATCTGATCTAAGATTTGTT
The DNA here is from genome assembly GCA_016550405.1 of archaeon. The sequence continues at coordinate 1,205 of JABXGX010000194.1, forward strand.
CAATTAAGGCTGCACTTACTCGCATTTCCTCTAATCGGACCATTGCCCGGGAATAACTATCGCCTTCATCCCTAACAACAGGCTCGAAATCTAATTTGGGATATGGTCCATAGGGATCGATCTTCCGTATATCGTAATTCACCCCAGAACCACGTAGAACTGGTCCGGTTGTACCTAGTCGGATGGCATCTTCCTTCGTGAGGATACCAATTTCTTTTGTTCGCTGTTTGAAAATGGCTGTAGTGAAAAAAATTCGTTCATAATCGACAAGGCGCTTTTGGAAATGCTTAATTACTTTTTTCATCCTTGGGGCAAAGTTGTCTGGAAGGGCTTGTCGAACCCCGGTCGGATAGATGTCGCTATGAGTAAGCCTTGAACCCGATATTGCTTCAGCAAGTTCAATGAAGGGTTCACGTTCAGCAAAGGGCCACATGAACATCGTTGAGTGACCCAGAAAGATTCCAAAAATTGCTAGCCAATATAGGTGGCTCACAATGCGATTCATTTCTGCAAACAGGGCTCGGATATAGCGGGCTGGTTCTGTAGGTACTAGTCCCATAAGCCGTTCTACAGCGAGAACATATCCCCAAGCAGCTGGAGTTGTATCCGGAAGACAAACACGTTCAAGAAGTGGAATATTCCAAAAGAATTCTTTTAACTCGCAGAGTTTTTCAGCACCGCGATGCACGTAACCCGGATCAGGTAATGCTTGAATAACCCGGTCTCCAGATAAGCGAACTTTCATTCGCATATGACCTGTGCCAGCATGCTGAGGGCCCATGCTATACTCTATTTCTGTCATTTTGCCTCCTCCTTTTGCTTGAAATCCTTACGAAGTGGATAACCTCCCTCCCAACTTTCTGGTAGAAGGAGGCGTTCCAGTTTCGGATGCCCCTCAAACTTAATTCCAAACATCTCCCAACCCTCCCGTTCATGAAATTCAACGCTTGGCCAGATTGCTGTAAGTGAGGGGGTGGAGGGAGTTCCTCGAGGACTCACAACTTCCAATGTGAAGACGACGCCATGCAACTCTGGTTTTTTAACAGAGGCGAGGTGATAGGCGATGAGAAACTGGTTATTCGCCAAATCATCAATCACAGAAACTGATACAGCATGATCAAACCCCGTATTCTCCTTCAGATATTGAGCGATTGGAACTAATTGATCACTGGGAACCCGAAGAACTGGCTGTTTAGAATGTCTCTCGATGATTTCCAGGTCTGTTTCGTGAAAGGCTGATTTCAAGTCTTTAAGATACTTGGACAAATTCGTTCACCTGCTATTTTGTTGCTCGCGGAATACCAACGATTTTTTCTAAAGCACGCCCAACGAATTCACAAGCAAGAGAGAGCTCCGGCACAGCAATACTGTAAAAAATTTCTCGGCCATCCCGCCTTGACTTGAGCACACCTTTGGATTTCATTAATCTAAGATGTTGAGAGGTGTTCGATTGGCTAATTCCAAGTGCTTTGCAAATTTCCGTAACGGACTTATCTCCGTCTTTCAGTACATGGATAATTCGAATTCGTTTGGGGTTTGCCAATACTTTGCAGATCTCGGCCTGTAATTCAAATACATCATTTTGTACCATCAACTAAAGCCACCTTCGATTCCCTGATTTTTTGTTGAAGTTCCAAAATGGCATCGATTAGCATCTCCGGTCGTGGAGGGCATCCGGGGACATACACATCCACGGGAAGAATTTTGTCAACGCCAGGAACTATGCTATAAGAATCGCGAAAGACTCCACCTGAAATTGCACACGCTCCCATTGCAATCACGTAACGTGGTGAAGCCATCTGGTTGTAAATGCGAACGACTCGCTCAGCCATTTTCTTTGTCACAGTCCCCTCGATGATTAAAAGATCACATTGCCGTAAGGAACCAAGGGGGAGAAGACCGAGTCGTTCAGCATCAAATCCTGAACCCATTGTTGCTCCAAATTCTACGCTACAACATGCTGTGGTTAAATGGACGGGCCATAAGGAATATAATCGTGACCAATTCACAAAATATCGAATTGGCTTAACGTTGACCACGCGATTTAAAACGTTACGAAGTGAACCAACAAACGCGGATCCCATTCCCGTCATTGCTATTTCCACCTTTCCGCATTTCCTGCTGCATTTACTGCATATGCAACAGGAGGTAGTACAACCAAAAGAAATGCTAAAACAGTGATATGGAGCTCGAGTCCTAATGAAGAGAATGCACCTGCCCAAGCAAAAAGGAACATCGCAGCAACATCAAATACTAAAAACATCAACAAATACGGATAATATCGAAATGCGAATTGTCCACGACCTGCACCGCTGGGTTCCTCACCACACTCAAAACTTTTGGTTTTCTCTTTTGACGGGTTTCTTGGGCTAACAAGCTTTGAAAGGATAATGGATGCAAGAAATGAAGCAAAGATTAAAGTTGTGAAAATGAGGATAAGGCCAAATTCAAGCAGTTGCATTGTCTAACCGTCCTCTAGATAGCTTAGGGTGTGCTATCTGTTATTCGCACGTATTCAAATATTCTAATACAAAAAGCTTTTGGAAACCGGATGAATGGGACACCTATCGGCTTTTAAGTTGTTTGAGAAAGAAGCCTTTTCAATCAATTTCTTCAACTCTTCATAGGTGTTTATCTAGAGTATGTAAAAAAGGAAAACCTTTTATGTATAACATATTCAAATTGTCGAATGTTCTAACATACGCAACTAATGGAAACACGGAGTTGCATCAAATGACTGAAAGAAATGGTAAGAAACGTATGGCAATAATTGTCTCAAAGAGCACCATGGACATGGCCTACCCACCCTTTATTCTTGGTGTGACTGGCGCTTCCATGGATATGGACGTTAGCGTCTTTTTCACCTTCTCGGGTCTGAACCTTCTTAAAAAGAAGGGAGGAGCCGATAGCGTCAAACTAGGTGGGTTGATGCGAATAGGAACTGGCATGATGAAGGGACGAATGAAAAAGGCTGGAGCAAAAGCACTTCCTGAAATGATTCGTGATGCCAAAGACCTAGGGGCTAAGCTTTACGCTTGCCAGATGACAATGGATGTCATGAACATTAAGCGTGAAGACTTGATTGATGAAGTCGACGATGTTCTTGGGGCTGCTGCATTCCTCAACTTCGCAAAGGATGCAGATATCACCCTATTCATTTAGTCACTGTCAAAAGAACAAAGAATACTGGAATAAATGCTCAAGGAATAATGAATACTGAAAATCGGAGATGTTAGCATGGCTGAAACACCAAAAACAATTGTGGACTGCCGCGGTATGGCGTGCCCCGGTCCAATTACCGAAGTGGCACGGGCTTATCGTAAAGCTCAGAATGGAGACGTTCTCGAAATTTTAGCAACAGATCCTGGCTTTACTCCGGATATCAAAGGCTGGATTTCTGCAACCAACAACGAACTCATCAGTGTTGAGGAAAACGATGGTGTCATCCGCGCACTGGTGAAAATCACGGCAAAACATTAGTTGGGATAGAATAATGAGACGAATTCTCGTTCTTGGTGGTGGTACTGCAGGTACCCTTGCAGCTAACCTGATGGCTCGTGAGCTCGGAAAGGAAATTAAAAAAGGCGAGGTTGAAATCACACTCTTAGACGCAGATGGGAAGCATCTTTTCCAACCGAACTTTCTGTATATTGCTTTCAAGGGCATGAGCCCAAAGAAGCTCGAACGTAAAGAAAATAACCTACTCCATAAGCGTATCAACTTTCATGTTGATCCTGCTGCAATAATCGATTTCAAAAAGAAGACGGTCACTACAACGAATAACAACATCTACCAATATGACGATCTAGTTATTGCATCCGGTGCCGCTATCGCCCGAGGTGAAATTCCTGGGTTTGATGAAGCGAATCTTGATTTCCATTCAACTCAAGAAAATGCGTGGGCAATCTGGGAGCGTATCAATGGAATCAAGAGCGGAAAGATTGTTGTAGGAATAAGTACACTCCCACACAAATGCCCTCCTTCGCCTGTAGAGGCTGCATTTCTCGTTGAGCAGTTTTTGAAAAAGAAGAAACTCAAAGATAAGGTGGAAGTTCATTTCGTAACACCACTGCCACGCCCTTATCCTGATGCAACTATCAGTAAGACTGTTGAGAAGCGCTTCAAAGAACGAGGAATCACAATTCACCCTTTCTTCAACATTGATCGAGTTGATCCAAAGAAAAAGATCCTCTATTCAATGGAGGGTGGAGAACTAGACTTTGAAGCGATGTTTCTTGTTCCTCCGCACAAGGCTCCACAAGCGATCATTGATTCCAATATTGGCGATGAAGAAGGCTGGATTCCAGTTGATAAACACACCATGCTAGTCAAAGATCAACAAGGCGTCTACGCTTTAGGGGATGTCGCAGACTTACCCACCTCGAAATCAGGAGTTACTGCACACCTTGAAGCTGTTGTGGTAGCGAAGAATATCATCGCTGATGTCAAAAAGACTGGTGAACTCTGTCACTTTACAGGGCGCACCCATTGCCCGATGGATGTTGGATATGGGAAAGGCCTTTTCGTAATCACAGCCTATGGTCGAAATGCAAAAGATGTCCAACCCTCACGCTTCAATATGATGATGAAGAAGGGCTTTGGGATGATGTATTGGCGTACCGTAAAAGGATCAATGGAATGGCTCATGGACATGTTCTTCGGTGAAGATGCCCGTGATTGTTTCCATGAAGAACCAATCGAAACCACCTAATAGTCATCCTCTAAAACGCGTTCAATTGATGAACTATTATATCGCTAGCCTAAAGTAGAAAATATGCGTATTCTTCTTTCCCATAAGAGGTAATATGGACTGAACTATATGTCGGCATCCGCATTTGATGTTGCGATAGTGGGGGCAGGACCTGCCGGTTGTACAGCTGCAAAAACTACAGCTAAACTTGGACTAAAGACCATTGTATTTGACAGTCGTAAACGTGTAGGAGTCCCTGTGCAGTGTGGAGAATATCTTCCTGTGCCTGAGGAAATGCAAAATCTTCTCCCAGATTCTCCTCGTATTGCTCGTCTCGTAGATGCTCCCTCAGAGGTAATTACCAATCGAAGCTCGCGACTTTTACTTGCCTCACCAAATAATCGTACTTTTGAATTCCGGCTAGTATCCAACATTATTGATCGCGCAAAGTTTGATCAATACCTCGCAAATCAAGCCATTGCTGCAGGTGCCCAGATACGATTACAGACAACGGTCCTAAAACGAACAAGTGCAAATCAACTACTTGTGAAAAATAAAATGGGTCGTCAAATGATTAAAGCAAAAATTGTCATCGGAGCTGATGGCACACATTCACGTATAGCACGATCAATTGGTGTACACTATTCAAATAGGATTCGCGATTTGTCTCCCACAATTCAATTTGTTCTATCGGATATTGAATGTGATTCAAATACAACTGAGATGTATTTTGGCAATCAAATTGCTCCTGGTGGTTATGCTTGGGTCATCCCTAAAGATGAATCAACAGCAAATATTGGGCTCGGCTTCCGACAATCATTCAAAACAAATTCTCAGACAGCTCTTTCCTATCTTCGTCGTTTCATTACTTCACATCCAACTAACGCCGATCGAATGAAAAATGGGAAAATCATTCGAAGAACTGGTGCAATTGTACCCGTTGGTGGACCTGTATCTCGAACTTTTTCAAATTCAGTTCTCTTGGTTGGTGATGCTGCTGGACATGTTATGGCTTCAAATGGAGGGGGAATTCCTACTGCCCTGGGTGGAGGAGAACTGGCCGGGATTGCAGCTGCTCAACATCTTCAGGAAAACCAGCCTTTAAGCTGGTACGAGGAAGCTTGGAAAAAGGAATTCGGACAGGAGCTAAAATCCGCTTTGGAAATTCTGCGGATTTCAGATCTTATAATGACTTCAGATACCTTAATGAATCGTTGCATGCGGCTAGCTGGTCCCCGATACTTACGGCACCTAATTCGTTGTCGGCTTCCTTTCCCAGTCAAGCTAGCCTCACGAACACTTGTGAAGATATTGGCGTTGATATCGTAATGATTGTCTGCAAAACTAGATTTGCCAAACCTCATCATAAGTTGTTCCATATCTTCTTTAGTATGTATTGTTTACATTCAATATCTAAAACGTACTTTCAAATAACACCAATCGATAATAGGAATCGATTACAAAGGAGTTTTCAGTGAATGCCTAATCGTGATTCAATACCAGCTGATAACCATCAACCAATGTCTCCTATTTCAGCTTCAAATATGAGTTCAGCAAAAAGTAAGCCTGCATCATACCTAGAAAGTGAACATATCAGAACACGAATTGTGCTCATCAATTCAGCTGTATTAGATTATCTTCAACAGCAAAAAGGAGAACCACCAGTTCTGTATAATGCTGCGCATCATCTCATTGTTGCAGGAGGCAAACGGCTTAGGTCTCTAGTGACCCTCCTTGCATGTGAGGCTGTTGGTGGATCAATTGAAAAAGTCCTTCCAATTACTGTTGCTGCTGAGCTTCTCCAAACTGCGAGTCTTATCCATGATGATATCATCGATAAAGATGATATGCGTAGAGGCGTTCCAACGGTCCATAAGAAATATGGTCATGACGTTGCACTTCTGGCGGGAGACTTCCTTATTGCCCAGGCTTTAAGAATTATTGGTACGCATGGTTCTCCAGAACTCATGGCAAATATTGGCGCTGGCGGTGTTCGTATGTGTGAGGGCGAAGTTCTTGATCTTTTCATCACCCCTGAGCAAGAAGCCGTTTTCACAACAAAAGAATATCTAAAAATGATTGAGCGAAAAACTGCTGTGTTTCTTGAGGAAGCTGCACGCACTGGGGCTATCGTTGGTCAAGCCACTCAAGAGGAGCGTGAGGCTTTAGCTCAATTTGGTTCCTATATTGGATTCTCGTTTCAACTCAGAGATGATGTACTCGATATTCAAGCTCCACAGAATGAACTGAACAAATCTGTGTTCTCTGATTTTCGAATGAAACGTGGAAACTATCCACTTCTTTATACACTCGAAAACTGTTCAGCAAATAATCGAAATATTTGTCTTCAAGCACTTGAAAAGCATCAATGGGATACAGTTCTCGCATTGATTGATCAAAACAATGCTTATTCATATACTATGCAGCTAGCACAAAGCTATGTAGAATGTGCTAAAGGATGCCTTAAAGAACACAAATTCCTCAACCAGACGGTTCTCGAACAACTTGCTGATTTTACTATTCAACGCGATTTTTAATTCTTAACAATCACAATTAGGGGCATAAAATATGTCTGAAGATCTAAAGGAAAATCCGAGTAAAGCCAAAATATGGCTAGAAGAACTTCGTCTCCCATTCGTGACAGCCTCGATCGTCCCAATACTTCTTGGAACCGCGATTGCTTGGGGAACCACAGGCATCTTCCTTTGGGACGTGTTCCTACTCACCCTCATTGGTGGTGTATTCATACATCTGGGGGCAAATGTAGCTAACGATTACTGGGATTTTCGACAAGGATCTGATAATATCAATGTCGAATATATCAGGCCATTCACTGGTGGAAGCCGAATGATTCAAAAAACTCTCCTTTCTCCTCGAGCAGTCCTTGCTGGATCAATTATGTTGTTTAGCAGTGGCGCTGTGATTGGTCTCTACCTAACCATCACACGTGGTCTTCTTGTGTTGATATTAGGTATTCTCGGTGTGTTTTTTGGGTTTTTCTACACGGCCCCGCCTATTAAATTCGTTAGCCGTGGAATAGGTGAGATAGTCATTGGTATTTGCTTTGGAATCTTCCTCACACTAGGAGCCTTTTATACTCAAACCCAACTTTTTTCTTGGGAACCGGTAATTATGGCACTGCCTGTCGCTTTCCTTGTATCAGCGATCCTCTATATCAACGAATTCGCTGATTTCAAAGCTGATCGAGACTCTGGAAAATATACCCTTGTTGTTCGCTTGGGCCGACATCATGCCGCCATTCTTTATGTTGCCCTTTTGCTGTTGATTTACCTTGTTGTTGTCTTTGCTGTTCTTTTCAATATTACATCCTGGTATTCATTCCTCGTCTTGTCAACCATTCCTCTGAGCTTCATTGGCGGGCTTTACACTCTTAGATTCTTTGACCAACCTCTAGCAATGATACCTGCTAATGTATCAACAATCCTCAATCATCTTCTAACAGGTATCACGCTATCGCTCGCATACCTCTATCTGGGTCTAAGCTCAATTCTCTCACCCCAGATAATTCTACTAACTGCTTTAATTACTGGAGTTATCAGCTTTCTTTTTACAAGTCTGTTTTCTCGTCGCCTTCATAAACAGGCCCAAATCAAGATGCTAGCAAGCTAAGTGTAAATTGGTTCAATTCCTAAAATCTCGCATAGATCATATAGCTCATTTACCACATCGCCATACACCATGTGTAAATGATTTGATCGCAAATGCTGGACGAAGAGGTCAGGATCACCTTCTAGGTGAATAAAGGCATGTGGCCAGCGATCGCGTGCTTCCTTAAAGGTTTCTTTGTCTTGAACAACAGCTTCACCGTTTGCGATTTGCATCACATACTCACCACCTACTCGCGCCAGTCTTGCTAAGGTGACGTATCCTTCTTTGCAACTAAAGGTTGGACAGGCTCCGCTGGCTTTGCCCATATATTCGTACTGTGGATTCCAATCAACATCTTTGGGCGAAATAGCCATATCCGTCGCGATTGTCCCACAATTAACTAACCGTAGTGTGCCTGTATTCATATCCAAATCATTGACATCAGCGAAGAGCACTGGCTGTCCACTTAATAAATGGAGAATTCGCATTGTGAATGCTGCGTTCATATCGGCTTCGCAAGACATCATGATGCCTTCATTAATTAGCCAGGAGATAGGCATACAACCACTGACATAATTGTCAATGAATTCAGGCTGACATTTGAAACCACCAAAAGCATACCCCTCTGTCTGCATCATCTCTTTCATAGCGAAATACAAACGAACACTTTTCTCAAGAATCTCGTCAGAGACATTGATTGACCCGTAAGTCTTCTTTGCCCAGGCCATTTTCTCTTTTACTTGCTTCTCAGGTATTTTCTGGGCATCCAGATATAATCGCAGCATATCAACATGTTCAATCTCTGTACCGAAGATATCTTTCACCTGGCTAAAGTCTACTGCAGAGGTCACCATTCCCATGGTTTTTCCACCAATGACAACGGCTTTGCTACGACTGAGATTATCAAAGGTCATCGCGGCTCGGCAATAACTGGTAATTGCATCCAACACATCTGGCGAATCGGGTTCTCCATAGACAAACCGATGCAGAAGATCCAATTCATCAAGACTGCCATGTGTAATCGCCGCACCAACGAGACTGAATGCTACAGGGCTCCGATATCCATACACGATGCTTGGTAATCCTGTAGCTTGAACAGCAGAAACAACCATGGGCGCGTACACCCAGGAGCCGATATTATAGATGATACACTGAATATGGTCATGCACCATGTCTTCGGAGATCCGGACTGAATCTTCCATCGTTAAGACCAGTTCATCATAAGGAATTATTTCAAGGGGCTGTTTTTTCAACGCGGCTTTCAGTTCTTTATGGGCTTGTTCAGCAATGTCTATTCGTTCCCGGGCAAGTGAGAGTGTGATAAGTCCAACCTTGGGCTTTTGCATATACTTCCCTCGGATATATTGAGTGTATGCTACTCGTGGACCCGTTGTGATAAAAGCCTTTCATTCGTTCTTGGGTTTACTGTGGAAGGATTTCATATGAAGTGGAGCCAGGAACTGACCGATTCTTCATAAATTGCATTGCAAACGAGTTGGCATAGAATTCTGCTGCTTCTTGTGTATCCCATTCATGAATCTCCTGATTGAGTTTTGTCTTCTCGTTTGTCACCGAAAGCTTAGGGCAGAATCCGGTCAAACCAATAAAAAAAGCAGAGGAAAACGAGAGAATTGTTTATTTTGGCTCGCTGACATTTTTTCGACTTGAAAACTTACACAGAAAAATCGCCTTTTGTGTTTTGGGTTGATTCTTCATAGGCTTAACATGTATTTGACGGAAAATGACGAATTCTTTCCTATCTTTTCATTTTTAGAACTTAACCAATGTATTGCCTTGGAAATAGTAGACGATTCTGAAAAAGGTAGAACCGTATTTTGAAGGCACAAAGGAAAGGAAAAACGTTCATCGCTTCGTAACCAATTATCTAGTAGCGATTTTTTTTGCTTATTCTTTATGATGGTTCGTCAAAACTCCCGAAACGGTAACCTTTCAAATCGATCGTAACGAACTCGTAACCAAAGGCTTTTAATTGCTTGATAATCTGGTCTGATATTGGTTTTCGAAGAAGTATCTGGATTTTATCGGATGGAACCTCAATCCGGGCTAAATGCCCATGATCACGGACTCGAATGAAACCCACATCTGCTATTTCCCGAATCGCTTTTTCAGCTGCTGCAATCCGTGCAAGTCGTTCCTCTGTGAGGGTTTCACCATACGGTATTCGTGTAGCTAGACAACTATTCGATGGCTTATTAGCTACAAGGAGTGCTAACTCCCTTGCAAGCTGTCGGGATTCCGTTTTAGTAATGCCTGCATCAAGTAGGGGGCTAATGATTCCCAATTCACGTATTGCTTTCAGTCCCGGTCGGTGTTCACCGAGATCACTTGCCGTGGTACCATCAACGACCACATTTAATCCTAGTTTGACTGCTAGGACCTGAGCTTCACGGAATCGAAGGAGTTTGCAATGGTAACAGCGATCAACGGGATTTGGAACAATGGACGCCTTTTCCAATTCATTCAAGGTTTGCACATGATGGCGAATTCCAATGGTTTTCGCCACTTGTCGTGCATCTTCAACTTCTTCGGGTATCATCAAGGGTGAATCGAAAGTCGCTGCAACTGCTTTATCTTGCAATGCTTCATAGGCAAGTGCTGCCATAACTGCACTATCTACGCCACCTGACAAAGCCACTAATACACTCCTTAATTCCTTAAGGTGTTCAATCACTTGGCTGCGTTTTTGTTGTAGAGACTTTTTACTGGCTGGAATAGTGGCTAGACCTCCTCGTTGTTGGTTGGTTTTTTGGGTTTTCCTAACACAAGTCGAAGTAGGTTCGGAGTCCCAGGTATCTCTCCTGTCCCAGCGCCATATCCTACCGCTTGGGGGTAGAGTTCAGGATATACCTGGGTTGATATTGGCTTTAGTGCAGCGAGTAAGGAGACTCCGGTGGGTGTAGCCATTTCACAGAGATGTGGTCCTCCTTTGAAGGCAAGATTATTTTCAGTTAGAATGTTCATTACTGCTGGACCTGGTGCTGCTAAGCGTCCATGCCCACTGGGAAAGGTTCCACCGCCTACAGCGATTGGTAGTGTGAAATATTTCGTAGTTTTAGAACTCACTATTCCGAGACTCTCTAGTGCTACAGCGGCTCCAATGATGTCAAGAACTGTATCGACAGAGCCTGCGGCGTGAAGATGAACTTCTTCTACTGTGTGCTGGTGCACACTTGCTTCAGCTCCAATAAGGGTGTAAATCGCTCGAATCGCATACGCTTTTGCGGGTTGAGAAAGTTTCAGATCCTTTGTCAGCGATGTAACGGCTTTTAGGAGGATTTTACCTGGGCGAGTTGAATATGATTCATCTATTTGAATATCGAGGAACAGTCCGCCAATATGACTGCGTGTGATTGGCTGTGGTGTTACAGATACCTTTCGACAATTTGGAACGTAGTCCACGGCTGCTTCCATGGCCTTGATTACCGCCTCTGCATTGGCTCCTAAATCCAGTAGCGCCGCAACAAACATATCGCCTGCAATCCCGGCAAGTTGGGGGTCGATGACTAGAATCTGAGAATCAAGCACGTATATTTCCCACTAAGTTGTCAATTCTTCAAGCTTTAATATGCTCGGTCTGTCTATGAGAAATTGGTGATAGCCGCAATGAGCGAGCTTCGTGATCTCCTTAAAAAAGTCGCACAAGGCGAGTGTACTATCGAAGAAGCAGAAACAAAACTCCGCATTTTCAACATTGTGGAGGTCGCCAAACTAGCAAAGCTAGATGTTCACCGGGAAGTTCGAAAAGGAATACCTGAAGTAATTTTTGCTAAGAACAAATCAATAACCGAACTTACGAAAATTATCACGGCTGGGATTGGGGCCAAGCCTGTGATAATTTTAAGTAAAATAAACCAAGAGCAGCAGCGAGCGATAAAGGAAACTTATGGCTCTGATTTGGTTTTTGAGGTCTTTGGTGAAGGAGAGATAGCGCTCATCCACAAACAAGATTATCAACCTCAGCAAACAGGCGGTAAGGTTGGTATCATTGCAGCTGGAACCTCTGATCGGCGGGTTGCAGAGGCTGCACGTGTAATGGCTGAACAAATGGGATGTCAAGTTTCTACAACATATGATGTCGGGGTCGCGGGGGTTCATCGGCTTTTCCCAGAACTTGAAGAGATGGTTGAACAAGGCATTGATGTCCTTGTTATTGCAGCTGGAATGGAAGGCGCTTTACCCTCTTTAGTAACGGGGCTGGTTGATATCCCTGTCATTGGGCTTCCTATCTCAACAGGTTATGGGTTAGGTGGAGAAGGGCTTGGCGCTCTGATTTCTATGCTGCAATCTTGTTCGCTTGGGTTAGCGGTCGTGAACATTGATAATGGAGTTGGAGCAGGGGCGATTGCTGCTCTGATTGCTAATCGGATTGCACAAGAGTAACACTATGTGGAAGATACAGAAAATCGCAAAAAAAGTTCCACGCCGCTCTCCAATGAAACAGGCTTTAAGAAGGACCAATCCGGCATTTATCTGTACTTGTGTAAGTGGTCCCCCTCATCTTTGAGGAACGATGGGGACATGAACCAGCAGGATAAGGCACTACAGTCTTCCAAAGAATATTAGCGGGGTAGAAGATGTGCAACCAAGTCCGGTCGGATGGATATCAACCGGTGACGCTAGCCTACCCCGAAAAGCAGTTTTGAAAATGATTGTCGTTGGGGATGGGGGCGTCGGAAAAACCACGTTAATTCACCGCTACCTTACAGGGAATTATCTGGATCAACGAATGACTGTTGGTTCCGGATTCGCGACACGAGATATTGAAATGGAAGGTGTCCTTGTCACTCTGACCATATGGGATTTCGCGGGTGAGGAGCGCTTCCGTTTTCTCTTACCCAGCTATTGTCGAGGTGCATTAGGTTGTATCCTAGCCTTTGACTTAGCTCGTCCCCCAACATTCTATCATCTTGATGAGTGGCTCAACCTGGTTCGCAACAACACAGATGATATACCCATTCTCTTAGTTGGCACCAAACGGGATGTTGGAAACAATAACAGTGACATGGCTCACGACTATGCGAAACTCAATAATCTCGTCGGGTATCTTGAAACAAGTTCTAAGATAGGTCTCAATGTCTCTGAAGTCTTTGAAAATATAGCGAATCTCATGTGGTTACGGATTACGACTGCAAGACCTGAATCGCCTATTTCCCAAGCGATCTGATATCACCAAATCCATAAAAATTAGTCGTAAGTCAAACTTCTTAATTTTAGGCATTCAATAATCTCGAAGAAGAGAAATACACTTAACTGACTCATCGAACCGTTCAAGCCCCAACTGGAGGGGAATTACTTCATCGAGATGCACATATATGACCCAAGCTGGACGACCACCCACCAAAGAAGAACTCCTCGAAAAAGCCAAACAACCGGCTAAAGAAGCCATGCAACTCCACCCCTATTATAGAGGAAAAATCCAAACCATCCCCAAATGCACCATCCGGGGATTTGACGATTTCGCCATCTGGTATACTCCCGGCGTTGCAGCTCCCTGCCGTGACATTGAAGCCAATCCCGAAAAAGTCTGGGACCACACCAACAAAGCTAACATGATCGCTGTAGTCACTGATGGCAGCCGCGTTCTCGGACTCGGAAACATCGGTCCCGAAGCGTCGCTTCCAGTGATGGAAGGGAAGTCTTTGATTTTCAAGTATCTTGGGGGGGTTGATGCTGTACCCATTGCTCTTAACACTCAGGATCCTGAGAACTTCATTCGGGCAACCAAGCTCCTTGAACCCGCCTTTGGTGGTATTAACCTTGAAGATATTTCAAAGCCCAAATGTTTCAACATTTTGCATCGACTGAAAACGGACATGAAAATTCCTGTATTTCATGATGATCAGCAGGGTACTGCAACAATTATCCTTGCAGGTTTAATGGGTGCACTACGATTTGTTGGGAAATCCTTGGATCAAGTACAGATCGCGATGCTTGGCGTTGGAGCCGCGAACACTTGTACTGCTGAGTTACTCATCGAAGCAGGGGTGCCGGCGAGTAATCTTATCCTCTGTGACCGTGATGGACTTCTTTACAAAGGTCGTGAAGATTTGAAAGCAATGAAAGATGATGAGCATGAGAAGTATGACTTGGCTATCCTCACCAACGAAGAACAACGCTCTGGGGACTTTGGTGAAGCACTTCGAGGTGCTGATGTGTGTATCAGTGCTTCTGCCCCCATTCCTGGTCTAATTAAGAAAGAATGGGTCGAGAAGATGGCAAAGGATGCTATTGTCTTTGCTTGTGCTAATCCACTCCCTGAAATCTGGCCTTGGGAGGCTATAGAAGCTGGTGCGAAAGTAGTAGGAACTGGGCGATCTGACTTTGATAACCAGATCAATAATAGTCTTGGATTTCCAGCGATTTTCCGTGGAGCCCTTGATGTCCGAGCGATGGAAATTACCGATGAAATGTGTATTGCGGCGGCCACACGGCTTGCTGACCTCGCAGAAGAACGAGGTTTACGTGAGGATTATGTAATTCCAAGTATGGATGAGTGGGAACTTTATCCAGCGGAAGCTGTTGCTGTAGGGATGAAAGCGATTGAACAGAAGGTTGCTCGAAAAGAATGGGAAGAGCAAGAACTCCTTGCTCATGCAACCAAAATCATTAAACGCTCTATTGATGTCACCCAATCCCTGATGGATAACGGATTCATCCCCAAAGCACCCATCTAATCATGGCGTGCGTTTATATTAGAAAAACTACCTTGTAGAAGGATTCACCTCTAACAAACACAAAAATCGGTTTGAAAATACTTGGGAGTACAACGCATGCCAATTCTTGTCTCTGATTTAGATGGAACACTTATCGATATACGCGACCGATTCCTCTATTCACAAATCAACGCGCTGGCCAATTTTGGGTACACAATAAGCTTCGAACAGGTCGAACCATTCGTAGAGATCGTAATGAATTATGAACGATTTCTAGACGAGTTAGATGTCAGCCTTTCTCAAAAAGACTACATCCAGTACCTCCTCAGTATTGAACAGGAATTTTACAAAGGGTGGCAACATTCTTACGTGTTTCCCGGCGTTATTGAAGCCCTGAAATCTATCCGTCCACAGGTCGATGCTCTCCGCCTCATTACCTCACGAGCTTGGGTTGAGGAAACCCGAACCGAAGTCCAACATTTCGGACTTGATCAGGTCTTCGATCGTCCTGTCTTTACCCGTGGCGACCTAGCCCGTCAAGAGGGGATTGACGAAGTTCCATTTTATCCCTATGCTGATCATCGGCAACGATTAATCCAATTAGCAATTGCTGATTTAACGGCTAAAGACGATGTGTGGGTCATTGGTGATTTTCCCAATGAAATGCAAGTAGCACAAAGTCTTGGCTTCACGACAGTTGGGGTCTTAACAGGCTTCATCAATCCTGAGGCCCTTTATCCCTATTGTACTCATATAATCGATTCAGTGGCGGAGATAGGGTCGTTGCTTTAGTTTGTAGTTACCGAAAGACAGTCAAGCTTATAATAGCACCAATCTCCTTCTCTTCAATGATAATGAAGTTGAAAGCCTTCCTCTCAGACCTTGATGGCACTCTAATTGATACTCGTGAACGAGCGATCCAAGCTCATGCTCAAGCTCTTCGCCCCCTTGGGTATTCAGTAACTCCAGATCAAATTCGAAACCTGTACAGATATGCCTTTGATTCCCGCGATTTCCTCAATAGGTTGAATGTCCATCTTTCCGATTCAGACTTCATCCAATACCTTACAAATTTCCGAGGACATTTCTTTTCACATCCCGAGCTCTCATACGTCATTCCAGGCACACTTGAGGTCCTCACCCAACTTCAATCCCGAACAAACCACATGCGAGTAGTCACATCGCGCCATGATATTCAGCTAACCCAACAAGAAATGAGACTACACGGTCTTTACAAATGGTTCGAAGCAATTTACACTCGCGGAGATCTTGCTCAGGCTCAAGGAAAAGAGCGAGTCCCACTTTTTCCCTATCTACCGCAACGACGTGCCCTCATTCAATTAGCATTGCAGGATGTGAAAGCAGAAGGGGAGGTCTGGGTTGTCGGTGACTCCGCGAGTGAATTAGAAGCCGCAAAGGGTCTAGGGTGTGTAACAATCGGAGTTCTGACAGGATTCGGAACACCTGACGATTTAGCCCCCTTCGCTAACCACGTTCTCAACTCATTTGCAGAAATTGTGCAACTTATCTAGTCTGCTGTTATATGGTAAATGAATATGACACGAAAACAGCGCTCTTCCAGTGCATCGGATTGCAATTCAGATGCTCCCCGCTTTGATACACGACAGTACCAAGAACATATCCTTCGACGCATTAGGGAACATCATGGCCAAAACATACTGGTCGAATTAGACTGTGGACTGGGAAAACGAGTTCTAACTTATAAACTGATAACAGAACAATTTCCTGACACTCGATTTATCATAACGGTGAATTCGTCTTCTTCTCTCCAAGAAACTGCGCAATACCTCAAAGAAGAATATGGCGGTGTTGAAGGATTAGGTGTGGTTTCTCCTAGTGTTCAGGGTCCTCGGCGTGAACAACTGCTCCGTGAATCCCGCGTCGTATTATGCACCCCACGGGTCCTCGCCAATATCCTCAAAAAAGGCAATCTGCAACCAACTGATTTTGAAGGACTCTTAATCAATGAAGTCGATACAATCCTGCGGCGTATGGGACACAACCGTATTCTCATCCAACCCTGGGGATATCTTTTGGACTTCTTCAAAGAGAACTGGATTCTGGGTCTCAGCGGAACTCTCCGTGACGACCATGTGGTCTTCGATCAAGCCCAACTCCACATTCGGGATGAACTACAAACGCTTGCTGAGTTTCTCCCCAATGTAGAACTCATCAGCATGAACGAATTGGTAGGTACCGATATAGACCAATATATCCAGCCCACCATTCTAGATGTCGCTCCCGTACAGGATGCAGTCATTCGAGCCATGGCTCTCATACTTGATGATCTTATCCAATCAACACGAGAAGAAATCTACCAAATCGTTCGAGAGGAATCAGGTAGGGCCCTGGGCGAGCTCCCTGACTCCACTCGGACACTGCATCTAATTCTCCATGAACTCCCCATTCCCGAAGAGCTCGCCCGCCAATACAGCGGACTTCTAATGACTCGCAAATATCTCTATGGAATGGCATCTAAGAGCTTCCGTCGATATTTGCATCATCCAACCCTGAAACCCCAGATTGACGTAGACCGAATGATGAAAGATTGGCCGAAAATCACTCCCAAATCTATCAAAGCTCAAGAGTTAGCCACAAATGCAAATAAAACGGTCATCCTTTCCTCTTACTTGAACGTGGTCAGTGAAATCGATGAGCTTCTTAAAATGAAAGGAATTCGAACCTTCCAACTCACTGGCCGTACTCATAACAAACAGGAGGTCCTTACAGAATTCAAGCAGGCTTCTTCACCTGCAGCGATTATTCTCTCCCCAGTCGGAGAACGGGACCTCGATTTGCCTGAAGCTGACTTACTTATCATTTGCGACACGGTCAATACGACTAAAACAATTTATCAGAAAATGAAACGAAGTCGCGGTGGCCAAGTGGTTTTCCTTGTATATTCTGATACCTCCGAAGTTACAAAAATCAGACGTCTCCTCGACAATATTATGGAGCGGTATCCATGGTCAACGAAGCTCGGAACTATTAACGGAATTATGAAATAATTTTGCTCAACATGGAAATTACTTACGAAACGGATTTCAGATATCGATACCAGGTAAATGCGCTGATAACAACAATAAGGATCGACATCGCAAGTGAACCGAAAATATTCACTGGTAAAATAAAGAAAGGGCTTCATAAATGGGAAAAATACGACCCATCGAAGCCAGAAACCAATCAATAACCAAATCCCTATTACTACTAATCCTAGCCATCGATATGGTCTAGGTACTACAAATGGGTGAGAAACGCCGCTGATTAGTATAAGACTAATCCAGATGCCAAAGAAAATTGAACCAATTATAAAGACAAAGAATGTTGCATTTAATAACTGACTAATACTTTGACCAATTAGAGGGGGTCGAACAGAAATAAAATTCCATATACCAATGATATAATTGTTAATGAGAAGAAGTATTACGATTGAGATAATGAAGCAAAAAAGCACAAAAATAGTTGATAGAATATACAAAAGTCGCCAAGTTTCGTTCTCTCCCAGACATTGCCCGACTTCTATGCTTGAATTTAGAGATATTCCCTCGTTCAAAGCATATAGTCTATAATATGAAAAATTACGGATTGATGCTTTGTATTACAAGGATTTAACAGTGTGAGATATTGTTTCAAAGTGTGAAGTAAGAATGGCCGCTCCCAAAAATGATGGTTCGAACATAATACCTTCATCGCCACATGTGTACTCTGTGTATATTTTCGAAAGGGTTTGCAGAGATATCTTCAATCACTGCCTTAGGGAAGCGACTGGAGACTCACGACGTGAGGCCTTAGGTGTCATTCTTGGATTTCGACGAATATGGAACGGACAAAAGTATATCCGCGTAACCGATTGGGCGACAGGGCGAGTTGAAGCGAGCATCGCTCATGCAAGGTTTACACCTGAGGGAATCCTCGAATATCGATTGGCCTTATATGATCGTTATGGAAATAATCCTCATTCTCCTCGAGTCGTTGGGTTGTGGCATTCTCACCCCTTTGGAGGAGATCCCCACTTTTCGTCAACAGACCTCCACACATTCTTTAATACTCCATTCTGTGCAGAAGGAAACATCTTCTTTCTAATTGATCCAATTAGTCGAGTCTTCAAGGTGTATATGCTTCGCCAACGCCCCGATGAACCTGGGCTTCAACTAGATCAAGTTGAGTGGTGTACCTATCGCCCCTCAGTTCCCCTTGATGAATCCAATCACTCCAGCGAAGCCGATTCTGCCAATGAGGAGGAACCAGTTCATGACAACGAAGAAACCAACTCCTGTTAGTCTCCAATTCTTTGAAAAAGATCAACATGACCGCACTCGCCGATGGTTAGGCAAAACTAACTTGGACACAATCCAACAATCAAAAGTCCTTATAATTGGAGCTGGGGCTGTAGGCAATGAAGTGTGTAAGAATCTTGGACTACTGGGAGTTGGAAAAATCATCTTAGTTGACCCAGAAAAGGTTGCTGCCTCTAATCTGAATCGCTGTGTCTTCTTCAGACCTGAGGATCATGAGGTCAAATTCAAAGTCGATGCCGTTGCTGAAAGACTCCCTAATCTCGCAACAGACACAATCGTCGAACCATACGCAGTTCCTATTCAGCAAGCTCCAGAATCCGTGTGGAACGTGGATTTAGTATTGGTGGGAGTCGATAATCATTATGCCCGGTATTTATTAAACGCAAAGAATCTCAGTTTAGATCCGCCACTTCCACTTATCAATGGAGCGATGGGAAAAGACTTTGTCACAGTAGAGGTCCTTGCCCCACCCCACACAGCATGTTTAGTGTGTTCATGGAGTAAGGATTTCGTTGATCATGTGGTGGCCAATGAAGTTCGAACTCGCTGCGATCCATTCTTTGTAAACACGATTCCTCGGTTTCCTATGATTAGTTTCGTCACCTCGATTGTTGGGGCTGTAATGTCTTGGGAAGCCACAAAGGTTCTCGTCGGATTAGAAGAATGGAAACACACTGGAAACTGGCATGATGAGCTTAAACCAGCTTTAGGACGGTTTATCCAATACAATTTACGTGAGCACACATCGATGACCGGGCCCATTATGACCAATCCAATATGTGCAGAAATCTTTTGCAGAGACAAACAAAAGCACGCGTAATAGGCTAGATAAGACCAATGGTTTTTTGCCAATAGGTTGAAGTTGGCTTGTAATCAGCCCAAAGTCGTAAATTCAATGTAACCTTAGATGCGGTGGTTGGGGTATGGATATTTAACCAAAGATTTACCGGGGATTGTAAACGGGGGGCAAACGGTTCGATAGCTACAACTTGATCCATTAAACCATCCGAAAGGGTAGCAGTCATAACCATCTGGTCTAGCGGATATTCACGACGTGTTTTAGGAATCAAAGCAATCTTCAAGGGAAGCCTACTTCCCCGGGGAACAGCGTCAGGAATCTGAACTTGCATTTCAGCAGGGGCTGCTCGCAGCCTAGGGTGCGAAGACTCGGGAACACTAACTACACACTTGACTTTCCATCCTGTTTGAATTTGTGGCTGAGATGATTTACCTTTTTTCCCATCAATTGTAACAGTTTGATAATGCCAACTTACCTTGAATTCTTGGCGAATTCGTGTATCCATCCAATTCCCAATAATGAGAGGGATGTGCCGGTTAGTGACCCCTAATAGCCCCAAGGCTCCATGCCAGGTCGGATCAACAGGAATCCACAGACCACGAATCCACACTTGGCTCCATGCATGACGTTCCCAACTTTTGCCATCAAAGGCATATCCTGCCTCAAGGCGTGCGGGAATTTTATTAGCTCGACAAAGAGCCGTTAACAAGGCCGCATATTCTGTGCAATCACCAACGCGCTTCTCAATGGCATACGCGGCCCCTCTCTCATGCTCTTGCCGTACATACCGAATTTTCTGTGTAACCGCTTTCATGGCCGCTTGGGTGTATTGAATAGGGGTACCATTGTCTTTGGCTAAATCTCGAGCCAAATCCTTGATGAGGTGATGATGCGATTCGATGAAGTTTTCAGGCTGAGTAAATTTCACAATATTGCCCGGAATGGGAGTTGAAAGCGAGGTTTTGGGAAGAGTGTATCGGACCGCCCGATTACGGACGAGTACTGTGTAACCACAAGTGAAAGCTTCTCCGACAGCCAATTTATTACACATGAAGCGGCACCATCGATTGCCTATCAAATCGTTTTGTTGTACTCCATTTCGCGGCGAGATCTTGATGGTAATAATATCCTGTCGTGGAGGTAATGAAGGAGGAGAGGCAATGTTGACCTGAACATTGCTTAAGGGACCTTGAGTCGTGTTTGTGACCGTTGCAGAATAATTCACACGGTGAACGACGATAGGCGGATGACCCCCTTCTAAAAGAAAGCATCCCATCACCAGATGGTCTTCAGGCGGTCCCCGTTGTGGATATTTATCGACAGCAAGTTTGATTCGTGTTTCGTGGAAAGCTACAAGAACAGAGTAAAACCCTGAAAGGAGTGCTTTGTCCAAAGACAACGTGAATTGGTCAGTATTGGTTGGTCCGAATCGGAAAGGAACTTTACTAACAGTGCGACCAAAAGGATCAATGATGTAGACAGCTCCACTCTCGATTTTGACATTCGAAATCGCCTTTACCGTCTGAGTGATGTGGATGGTAATTTTTTGCCCCGCTTTAACAAAGGGCACTCCGTCTCGTCTGGATGGAGCACTGATTTTCAAAGAGACCGGAAGATTAGTTGTCATCATCTTGTCCTACTGGATCAGAGCTAAAAACTGGTTCTGGGTCTTCTTGATCTGGCAGGGTAACTACCTTTCCCCCTGGTTGCTGCTTCGGTCTACGGGGCACATCGTCGAGAAATGTTACTGTTGAGCGTTGTTGTGGTTCCTGAACAGGTGTGGGTTCACGTGGTCCTAGGAACCGTGTGAAATGTGGGCTATGAGGTTCACTACCCTGAATAATCGCACCAGGGCATATTCCTTGCCCGGTTTCAAGAAGGAGTACTCGGCAACTCGGGCAAATGTAGCTGCCACAGGTTGTGCAGATCCACCATTGGCTTCTTGCTTCAGCAATGGAAGTTTGGGCATCACAGGCCATGCACTTGAAATGGGACGCTCCGTGAACACTCATTCTTCCTCCTCCTTTTCAGAGGGTTTTCGAATGCGTTGAACCTTTATGGCGAAATGAGGCGAGAAATTTGGTGGGCGTTCTTCTTCAAATGGAATGTCTCGCTCTTGTAAGATTTTGATGCGATTCTTCTTTGACTGCTCTTCAGTGGGTTGGGTGTTACCATCAGGTTCCTGGGTCTCTTCCTTTTCAGGGGGCGGTTCCGACATCTACTCACAACTCCTATGAATCCTCTGCTTCATCAAGAATTCGCACACTCGAACTCCTTTTTGAATCATCTAAAATTCGAGGCAACCTTCCTGTGGCTTGCTTTGGAGATTGCTGAGGACCGAGAATTTGAACACGTCCTCGCCGAGAGGTCGTCGGTGATCCGGAGTGATGCCGGGCCTCCCAAAGCCGTTCAAGGGTTTCTATGATATTAGTCGTATCCTGTTCGTACCATGCCATAGCCGCACTATTTAACCCATGATCGGATTGAAATTGGGATGGGGGCTCCACACGATCAGGCTTTAGTAACACGAAGAATGGCAGATCTTCTAAAATCCGGTCGAGTTCACCGCGAACTGAATAACATGCATGACCAGTTCCACTAGCCGCTAAACGTGGATGAAAAAGCGGAGTCTCGGCAGCAGGGCGGATTGTTCCGATATTCTGTGGGTACTCTCGAGGTAAATCAAAGACAAACCGATGTTCAAACCGGATTGCGGTTTCATCTGTCAGGGAACGGGGTTGTTGAATTATCCCTGGGAGGTTTCGCATAACAAAACGGATGCGCTTGTAGGCACCGTCACGGTGCCGGGCGATAATTGCGACGGTAAAATCACGATTGTTCCACATGGTGTCTTCTCGGACGGGAGGGTCTGGATACCAACCCTTTCGACCATACAGATTATTCATCGTATCAAAGAATGTTTGGATTTGGGTTTCCACCCGCGCGTTGAAAAGTTCCGTTGAGAATACAGGTTGGGTCACGGTTGTATCCCTCATTCACCCCATTTATGGGTTAGACTAGAACTATTATTGTCCCACTTCTGGAACGACATCAAGGAGGAAGAATTCGTCATCAGTAATTTTAGGTTCTAGTTCTCCAAAGGTTACTCCTGGGCTTAAGCGGGTGGGTTCAGGAGCTTTGCGAATCAACACGAATTCAGCTCGTTGGTCTCCAATTTTCGCTTTTGCCCAATCATCAATATTTACTCCCTCATCACGGGCTTGTTGGACAAGGGTGCGAATCACCTCTTCAACCCGAGTATCCTCATCAATGCCAATCCGAAATTCCTTTTGGCGTGGCTCAACGTCGACTATGATTGAGCGCCAAAAACCTTCTTCGTTACTCAAGTCTAATCACCTACAAGGTCAGGGTTATATCATCCACTTTAACTTTACTCGATGCTTAGGCGACTTCCCATCCTTCTTAATTTAGGAAAGAGAATAGGTCGGGTCAAAATCGCAGAAAAATGGCGCACAATGCTTGGCTGGAGTGAAAGTTTAAGAGTCATAGTCTAGTTGGACTTAGTATACTTGGGCACCATTAACAATGGCGTCAGCCCAGGATAACCCGCGGGAGCTCATAATGAATAATGACCACTAGGTCTGAGACACCTCTTTCAACCTCACAGGTCGTGTTTCGATGTATCCGACTAGTGAATTTTGTCATTCATCGTGACACCACTATCCAGCTCGACCATGCTCCCGTTGTGCTAATCACCGGATCAAATGGAAGCGGAAAAACCCTCATTCTAGATGCACTCCTTCTTGCCATCGGGGTTGAATCCCGTCGAGCTCAACGTCAACGGAACTCGGGGTTCATTGGACGTTTTGGAAAACACGCAGAAGTTGAATTGACACTCAACAATTTTCAACTTAATGGTCGCCGTGTACTAAGAAGTCCAGATCCGGCACTCGCAAAGATTCTCGATATTGATGAAGTGTCGATTCGGCTTCGAATCCATGACACAAATCGGATTTCTTTCTGGTTGAATGGAAAGCGTTCGGTGAACGGGCACCAGATTACCAGGAAGGATATTAGAAGACTCTTCCAAGCTGCAGGCATCTTTGGTGATTCACCCTTAGCGGTAACTGAAGCTGAAACCCTCGACCACTTTGCATCCCAATCTCCACGGCGAAAGTTCGAAACTTTACTAAATGAAACCGGACTCCGGAATTGGATGGAAAAACTCGAAGAAGCCCGGCTCCTGGTATTACAAGCAAAGGCAAATGTTAAACCTCTTGAATACCGGATTCGTCACGAAGAGCAACGGCTTCAAGTATTGAAAGCTGCTTATGAAGCTTTTCAACAAAAGCAGCAATTGCTCCAGCGATTAAAAGAACTTGATATTGAAGCAGCCTGGGCTGAGGTTGGTTATCGTGAAACGCTTGCGCTGCAACTTCAGTCCCAAATCTCCGATCTTGACCATCGACTTGGAACTGAGAATGCCAAGTTGGCAAAATTCGATCAACGAATAGCGGATTTAACTGACAAGCTGACTGTGATTGAAGAGAGACAGGACAAACTCCTTTCAAGAATGGACTCACTTCGCGATGAACAGATGCAAGCTCAAGGCCACCGACAAGGATTAGAAAACGAGCTTAGCGCATTAAAGGCTCGGACTGAACGGTATACAAAACGTCGAAAACCTAACAGGCCCAAACTTAAGAACATTCAAAAAGAATTAGCGACCCTTGTGATGGATCGGGATCGGCTCGATGATGATCTTGCCCAAACTCGTCAAGACATCGCATCTACAGAAGAAGCTTTCTTTACTCAACCACAACGTTATCCACACTTCGAAGAAACCGTTCTTCGCGCATGTATCCGGTACCGCTCCGAGTTAGATAAGCTGACTCTCTCCGATTCGGTGATTGGACCGTTATTCACGCTCATCCGCATGAAACCTGAATATTCCCAGCACGAAACTGCTGTGAAGCTAGCTTTGGGTCGCTACGCTTACGCGTTTATTGCCTTGAATCGTGAAGTCTTTGATGAAGCAAAGAAGCTATATGATACACTTTGGCCGCATGAAAAACCAGATCTTGTTGTTGCCCGAACTAATCCCACAACAGCGATAACGAAAGACCGACCTCCTGTTTCCTCACCAGTAATCGGATGGGCCGCTGACCTCATCGAAGGAGATGTCTATGCTATCAGTTTTCTTAACCGAGTGGTAAACACCGCTATCGCTGAAGAAAGAGCTGATCCAAATACCCTTGTGGATGCCTCTCAACAACTCAATGGGAACATCATCACGAGCGAAGGTTCAAGCCATTATTTGCGCATTGGAGCCTTTGCACGACCTCCTCGCCCCGTGACTGTTAACTTAGATATCGCACTCCATGAACTTGGGCTAGCTCAGGATACAACCGATATCCGTCGCCAACTTAGAAAACTTCGAGAACAAGAAGCGATGCTGATGCGAGACCGCATGAGACTCAACTCAGAGATTAGTCAGCTACGGTCCATACTCCAAGACCTCCAACAAGACCATACAGGATCTCTCGCTGAAGCAGAAAAAAGTGCGTTCATCTCGGATTCTCAGGAACGTGAATCCACATTACATCAACAAATGCTTGAACTTGATACTCAATGCGATGCCTTAGGTCAGGAATTTCAAGACTGTAATTCAGAGTTATCACCTCTGAATTCACAACAGCAAAGAATCAAAGGGCAACTCCAAACCTTGGAATCTCGACGATCTAACCGTCAAGTAGTAATCACCCAAATTTCTACCGAGCTTCGTCAACGTGAAGATGAAATCGAACATCTTGCAAATCAAATGAAGGAATTCCGAAACGCCGCCCAATTGCTCGGAAAACGTCCAGAAGTGGTGCGAGAGCCTACACCGGTTCGTGAAGAACAAATCCAGATTCAGGCTATGATTGAAACCATCACAGCTACAGCTGAGGATCGACAAGTCTTTGAAGAACAAGAAAAGGTCGTTTCAAAGCTACAAGAATATCTCAAACAACGTCAGCAACATTTAGAAAATCTCATGACTGACGTGGATCGCCGCCTATTAGAATGGCGACGCCAACTCGAAGAAACGGTTGAAACCCTTAATCGCCGGATGAACCAGTTATTAAGCCACTTTCTCAAACAAGTCAAATTGCTTGTTCGTTTTCCTGATGAACCTAGTCGGGCAGAACTTCACCTGCAATTAGCCATTAATCGTAAAGGAGATTGGCGAACTTATCAAGAAATGTCAGGAGGCGAACGGGTCCTAGCAACTCAGACTTTTATTTTAGCCCTTCACACCTTGGCTAAGAGTCCCCTTCATGTGATTGATGAGTTTACTCAACGCCTTGACGAAGCTAGCCGTGCCGCAATTCTCAGTGTTGTCCAACGTACTTTAGATTTAACTCAACAAGACACCATGATCCATCCACAATTTCTCCTCATGGCTCCGTCCACAGTCGGATTGCAAATCCCAGCGACCATGCATCATGTGGTCCTAATTAAAGGACAGGCGAAAACCAAATGATAACCAATGACACTTCAGCATTGCTTCGGGCGTTTCCACGCCGCAAAGCCTGGTTTGACACCTTTCAGTACAATTACAAACGTAACCGAATAACACGATATGGCACCAAGAGTGTCGTAATCACCCTCTGGAACCTGACCAAGAAATATGAAGTAGCCCTCAGGCAGCATGATGTTGTTCCCGTTAAGGAAGCCGAGGTTGACCGTGAAGAAGTTGCCGATGCCTTCCGTGTTCTTGAAACACCTTGGGAAAGGAACCTCGATGGGCGCTTTTACTTTACTTTGGCCTCAATGCAGCACCACCGTGACTCACAACTAGTTACTCCTGAAATTGCACCCCACGAATGGATTTCGCAATTCGCAAATGAAGTAAAAAGGCGAGCCACACCACTGCTGTTCCTAATTAATCAGGACAAGACTGTTCCTCCCTTCAATTTACCTCCCAGCGACACCCCAGTCACCATGGATGAAGCCCCTTCACTTGATGATCGCCAAGCAATGCGAAAGTATCAAGTATTCTACGATGAGATTTCAATTAAAACACTTGATGCATGTCGCGATTCAATTCTAAAACGCCTTAAAGGAAAACGGTACAGCTTTACTGCATTGGCAGAGATGTTAACTAATTGGGAATTAGATTTATTGAGTCAAATGGTCCGCGATAATATACTTCCCGCTACATTTGAAAAAACAGCAATCATCTTTCGTAATCCTGTGTCACGATCCAATCCGGTCTATACTGCAGTGGCCATCGCTGCTAAAAAGCATGAGGAGGTTCAACGCAAGTGACTTCGAAGCCAACCTCAACAGAACCAGATACCTCCACTAGCGAGCAGACCGAGGAGGAAGAATATGGGCGACGCCATCTTCTCGGGCAACTCTTTGCTGCACTTACTGCTCGATTTCGCAACGAAGATGGCCAACTTAGTATTGGGGTTAAACGGCAGGATTTGCTTGAAGCCCTCCATATTAACAAGGCCGGGCTTAGCCGGTTACTTGATTTGCTTCGACAACAAATTGTTCCTCTGGGATTGGAGTTAGTAGAATACCGGATAAATCGTGACACCCTGTATTGTATCCGAACCATTTACGGTGTTCCGGGAGAACTCACAGATCCTGAATACGCTGTCCTTGGAGTGATTATTTCTAGTGTCGAACGAGCCAATAAGAACCGTAGACCTCGAAGACTAGCCGCCAAGGGCATAGAAACCATTCTCGTGGCCCGTGGTCGCCTTTCACGTTACCAGCTAGATAAAATATTGCGGCGCCTGACTGAACTGGGCTACATCTCACGTACAGCTAAGCGAATAGCTTATGGTCCGCGATTAGAACTCGAATTTGATCCTGAACGAAGAGAAGCTATAGCAAACGCTGCAACCATCTACTTAGCAGGTGCTATTACAGACACGGAGGAAGAAACCCATGAAACTTGACCTCTCGACTGTTGGCATTAGCTGTATAGCCTGTGGAAGCCGAACCACTCTCGAACAAGCTATCCGCGATGGCTGGCATCAATGCCTGCGATGCCAATTTTTCATTGATCCTCAATGTTTACAAATAGTAGAAAATACCATGGGTGGTGTTTGTCCTTCCTTTAGTCAAGGAGTCTCTCGACACCTCCTCCAACAAGCCGATATTCCCTCAGAACAAATTCTTATTTTTGTCAAAGACCAATATCAAAAGGGTCGAGTAGGTGCTCTCATTGACTCGCTCTTTTATACCAAACCTTCGTATCTCGAAAAACCCCGACACGAAAACCCACACCACCCTGATTCCGAAGAAGCCTTGACTCGTGAAGAAATCTGGCAACGGTACGGGCTTGTCCTAGTTCAACGGGCTCAAGGTAAATGGAAAACTTGGGAAAAAGTGGGTAATACGAGTTAACTCGAATTTACGGCGGTTCCTCTAACCCTAGTTCTGCTAGAATCTTATCCACTAGTTCACGCGCAATCTGCTTGGTAGGCTTAGACTCTGTAACCGGTTCATCTTCAACATCAGCTGGGAGTCCAGGTAAGCTAGCGAGTTTTCGAATGATCCCTGAGATGGCGTGCTTCGCTACTGTTATCTCCGAGCCTCCCGATAAGAGTACAACCAGCCGCCCGGAACATACTTCTTCTGCAGCTTGAAGTAGGATGTCTGTCATTGCCGGAAACGCCTGAAGAGAGAGGTTAAACCCACCATAATCTAGGGCGTGAGCGTCGTGGCCCATATTCCATATTATCATATCTGGTTGAATTTGACGGGCCCACGGTCGGACCAGTCGACGCATCGCTTCAACAAAAGTTTCATCACTGCTGTTACTGGGAAAGGGAACATCTACATGGCGTGTGGTTACTGTATCAAAGGTTTCACGAAAACTAGCCTCAAAGTTTAGGTGGTATACTCCCTCATCGTCACCAAGAATATCCCTTGTACCATCTCCAGGATGGGGATCCGTATCGACAATGAAAAATCGTTTGACTCCATGTTTCTTTTGGAGATGTCGAACAAGCAACGCGGAATTATTATAATAGCAAAATCCCCAAAATGAGTCACGACTCGCATGGTGACCTGCACAGCCGGTGAAGGCGAAGGCGTTTGCGGTCTCATCGAGCCATACTGCTTCTCCTGCTCTCACGGCCGCTCCTCCTGAAACAAGAGACGCAGGATCATAACCCGATCCTTTCACTCTTTTGATGTGATTTGGTGTATGAACAGATAACAATAACTCCTCTGTTACTTCAGAGGCTTGCTCTACTTTCACGTGAGAAGAGGACAGGGTTCCTGATTCCTCTAGGTAATCAAAAGCTGGTTGTACGCGACCCGCCAGAACCGGATATCCTTCAACGGCCATTAGCGGATGATAAATTACAAGAGTTGGTTTCCATTTCATTGCTGGTTCCAGTCAAGTAATACGTAACAAAGGATTTAACAGGATATGATACTCTACTGAAAAACTCGAGGAAAGGAATAATTGTGGAGATTCGTAAAATCAGCAAAAAAGAACGAACTGCACTCATGGATTTGTATCGGTATGCCTATACTGAATGGGCAGACCAGCCCGTTAAAGATGAAGAATTGGACGAAATCATTGTAGAGGAGATTCTGGGATTATTTGATAATGGGCAATTGGTATCTTCTCTTCGCATTCATGATTTTCAACAATCCATTCGCGGTATCCTGAAAAATTGCGGAGGTATCGCTGGGGTCGCTACTTATCCTGAAGCCCGAACAAAAGGTTACATTCGTCAACTAATGCAGGAAGGATTCAGGCAAATGCGAGAGCAAGAACAAGCTGTTAGCATGCTTGATCCCTTCAAACAGAGCTTCTATGAGAAGTTCGGATATGTAGCAGCAAATGCACCCTATATAGTAGAAGCACCAATCAAACAACTTCAGACTTGGAACCTCGAATCCAAATCCTCTGACTGGACTTATGAGCGAGTTCGGGCGGTCGATGCCCAAGAACCTCTTCTCAAGTTTATCCGAGAGGTCGGACCCCGACAATACCACGGCTTCATCATTTTCAAAACGATTACCCCAGGTATGTGGAAACAACGCGTAAAAGACAGTCTCGTTGTTTTCATTCGATATAGGGGAAAAATCCAAGCGGCTAGCAGGTATCGAATCAAGGGTGATCGCAGCTCTGGACGTTGGCAGGCGAATCTGACCGTCATAGATAGTCTCTGGCGAACCTGCGAAGCACGGGACCATCTCTTCTTATTCCTGTCACGACATCAAGATCAAATAGATAACATAATAATTCATGCTCCTTTTGAAACGAAAGTTGAGCACTGGTTCAAGGATGCTCATCTCAAGGTGGAACGGAAAACTCCTTGGATGGTTCGAATCGTCGATGTCATCAGAGCGTTCGAAAAACTTCCGGGAATGGGTGAAGATGTCCTTACCTTGGGGGTGACGGATGCCGACTGTCCTTGGAATAACGGGGTTTTTTCCCTGGCATCCGAAAAAGGCTCTCTACAGATATCGAAAAGTTCAGGGCATCCTGTTGTGAAAGCCTCCATCGAAGCTCTCTCTTCCCTGGTGTATGGCACCCAATCGCTGGAAGAACTCGAATTTGAAGGTCAACTCACAATTGCCGAGAAATGGGCTAGACACGCTTTGCAGCGCTGGTTTCCGCCTCTCCCTCTGTATAATGTTGTCTATTTTTAAAGAAACCATAACGCGAGGTTTTATAGGCAGAAACATCTCTGGGTTGATTCTCATGTTAGTTGGTGTAACCCATGGGCTTTGAAATTCCTCTCGATAGAATTCGTGAAGCAATTCAATCGCATTTGGCTTTTTCATCCGATCCAACCGCACGGACAATCACTCTCGAATTTAAAGGATCAATCTATGAGGAGATGCCTTTCGGTGATATGCTTGAAGATGAAGAAGGATTGAGACGGATGGCAAAGAACTTCATGGATGAAGAAATCCATTATACAGCTGAACCCCTCTCAGAAGGAAAAGGGGTTATCCTCCGCTTTGAAACCGTTGAAGACTTCCAGAAAATGCACAACTTCATTGACGGAATTGTCAATGGGGATCTATTACAAGAATTGATTACCAAGGTCGTACAATCCATGTTTTCAGCAATGGACGATGACAAGTCAGAATTTGATAATTCAACCTGAGTTGATTAAATACAGAACCGATTTTTCTCATCTTTCGGGAAGAATTGGTCAACCTCCTTTTCCATGATTTCTCGCATTTTTTCTCGGTCAACATTCGGGTTATCAAATTCAGCAGCGAAGTTCAGCAAGTATTTGTTTCGGGCATCATAGGTAATCGAAAGCGTTGGCGTTTCACCCAACCATTGCTCTTTATCTGTCTCAGTCCAGGTGACCTTCAGCACCTCAGACACTCCGTCACGCTTACTAATCTTAGTGGTAACTGGTTTTGTATCGATATACGATTCAAGTTTCGATACATTGATGGGCTTGTCAAACCGGACATCCATTGAAAGATGTGGTTCACTTTTTCTTGTTAAATATCGCATTACGTAGAATAAGGCACCGGCAACTAAAGCCCATGACCCTAGGGCTAAAACAAAGACGATGCCAGTGCCGAGTAGTTGGAGGTGTTCGAACATTCCGATAATACTGAGCACTTCAAAGAAGGCTAAAGCTAAGGTTCCAGCGACAATCACTTCGATGATAGTTAAAGCGTTACTGGACCGTTCACTAGCAATGAGCACCTCTTCAGTTGAACGAGAACTTTCTTGGAGTGCTTCATAAACGCGTTTCATTTGTTTATCTGCTAGGGTTCCGACTATGCTTTGTAATCCCGTGACTTCTCGTTTCAAACCTTCAACGACTTTCTCTGCATCATCAATACGACTTTGCACCCGGTCAAAAAAGCGTTTGATGTGTAGCTTCTCAGCGAATTCGCCTTGGGTGGGGTCCACATTATCCATTAGATAGTGTACTTGTTTCTTGGTAAAGCTGACAGCTTCAATTAAGTATTGCATTAGAGCTTCAAGAATAACGCCATCTGCTCCCACACGTGATAAAGCTTCTTTGGCCCGTGTCACGATAGTTGGATCGCGTTCAGATTGTTCCAATATCATTTGTCGGATTCGCAGCGACTCATCCCAGCCTAACCATAGCCGGGCAAAATATTCATCCATGAAAATGTCGAGGGCTCGTACAAGTGCATAAAGGCCTACAAAATCTTCATACTTGTCTAATTGTTTCGTGATAAATACGGAACCAAGAGTACCAACGAAGAAAAACGATCCGTCCTTAAGAGTTTCCGCCTCTTCAAGGGTTCCAACAATTTGTTCGAGTTCGTTTTGATAATCTTCGCCATCTCGGTATTCTGCCGCTGTCTTCAAATGGGGGATAATTTCTTCACCAATAGCCAGGACGAACTTGCCACGATTATGCGATTTTCCTCGATACATGACATCCAAAATACGTATCTGATTGTGTGTGAGTAGCGTATCTAGGATTCTTGAAGAATCCATGATTAGGTCCGCATTTACACGTGTTAGTTTATCAAAAGACACTTGGCCGTTTGTACCATTCACTTCAACCAAATCTAGTGCGAATACAACAAGGCCCTGTTCACTGACATGGACAGCAAATTCCTCTTCTTGGACTATCCCTTCTGCTTCAGGAATATCCACCTGAGCTGTAAACTCAGCAAATCGTGTGAGGTCAAAATCATTGACGACCACTCGGGAATGCACCGGATCTGACTCAAAGATTGCACTTTCAGGAAATTCATCGACCAAAGCGGTCAATAACGTACTTTTTAGCCGTTCGAGAGATCCAAGTTTATGGTTTAAGGCGGCAATCTGATTATTTCCAAAGGGTATCCATTCTGAAATGATCACCGCTGGTTTCTGGAGAAAAATAAGTTCTTGTAGCTCATCCTTGATTCCCATTCCTATTCCTCCAAGACACTATTATGATCGTTCCGATAAGGGAGCCGGAGAAACTTTGCCTTCGAGATGTAACTAACATCTTCGATATCGAAAATCCTAATTTCTGTAATGCAGTTGCAAGTTGGGCACTGGAAATAATACTGCTCGAAATTCTCACATTCGATTTGTTTTAGCGCACCATCACAATCGTTGCAACGAATGACTTTGTTCACTCCTTCGCGTTCTTCATCTGATACATGTGATAAGAATTCACATCCTTGCTCGGTCAATCGATATCCGGTCACTGTGCCATACTGGCTAGTGCTGATTTTCAGGTGGTCGAGTAACCCTAATTCTCGCAGATCATTGAGGTCATCAATTCCCTCTCGTGAGATGTTCATGAATCGTCGATATCCGTCCAAACACAGAATGGACATTGCCGCATAATCATACGTTTCAAATACACCTTCAACTGTCAACTCGTAGATCGCTGCGAGTAACGGGCCATCTTTGAACCAATATTCTTGCTCATCTGAAACTTGTGTTTCGTGAGCATACGTGCCGATCAAAAACAACAGCTTTCGTTGGTCTTTAGTAAGCTCTAGGTCAGCCACATAGAAACCCCCACGCCAATGAAGCAAATTACACTCACAGTGCATTGTTAAAAAGCTTCACCCCCTCAAATCATTTACAAACCTATAAGTTCAGAAAACCTTAGCTTCAGGATACTGATTCGTAATGATTCGCAACTTTTCGAAGCTTATCAAAGGTACTCCTCGCAACCAGCAGGCACGAAAACTAGTTCTTGACTTATTTCTTAAGGCATTAGAAGCTGTAAATCCGCATCTCCTCATCCAGCGCGCACTTCAACTTAAGAACTCCATTTTGCATTGTGCGAATACGAAAGTGGAATTATCGGATATCAACGGAATATTCCTAATTGGGGCCGGAAAAGCCACGGGTCGAATGGCTGAAGCCACTGAAGCCCTCTTGGCAAAACACATTGTTGACGGACTCATTATTGTCCCTGAATCAACCATCAAGGATTATTCACTTAGAAAGGTACAAATCCACGGAGGTGGACATCCAAAACCCAACAACGCCAGTCTCCGAGCGAGTCAACTCCTCCTAGAATTCGTTGAGAGAATTCCGCCAGATAGCCTTCTCATTTCTCTCTTTTCTGGTGGTGGGTCTACGCTGCTTACACTTCCCTCTCCGCCACTAACTCTCAAAGATATTCAACAAACCACACAGGTTCTTAGCAAAACCGGTATCGCAATTAATGAGATGAACACCGTTCGCAAGCATCTCTCTCAAGTCAAAGGGGGGCAACTTGTGGCGCATATCCATCCTCGGCGCCATTTGGGCCTTCTTCTCTCCGATGTTCCAAAGGATCATCTCCACCTGATCGCAAGCGGTCCCACGCTTCCTGATCCTACCACCTTTTCAGATGTTGCCCAAATATTTGATACTTACCAACTCTGGCAACGAGTTCCGTCTCGAGTGCGAGATTACATTACTGCGGGAATTGAAGGTTCTGTTCCAGACACTCCCAAACCCGATGATCCTATTTTTCGTAACTCTCTTCATCATCTGATTGGAAGCAACTACGATGCATGCCATGCTGTATTAAGACAAGCTCAAAAGAAGAGAGTGCAGGCACGAATACTCACAACGGATTGTCAAGGAGAGGCCCGCGAAATCGGAAAAAAACTAGGACGGCTAGCAATTACTTTGGTGAAAAATAATGACCCTCAGATTATCATTGTTGGATCAGAAACCACAGTTATGATCCGTCATCCAGGGAAAGGCGGCCGTAACACTGAACTTCTAGCAGCAATCCTGCCGTATCTCCAAAATCACGAAGGACTGGTGGTTGGCAGCCTTGCTACTGATGGCATCGATGGACCCACCGATGCTGCCGGAGCGATAGCTGATAATACCTCTTATCATCGTGCCCAGGCCCATCAACTCTCACCAGCCCATCTTCTTGACACAAACAATACCTATACTCTCTTTCACGCACTTGAAGACCTCATAATTACAGGTCCCACACAAACCAACGTCCGGGACATTACCATCTTTTATTGGCACGGTTCTGTTCACTAAATTACAGTAATTGTTCCATTGGATTATCCTCTCAGCAAAGGTTTTTGTTGCAGTGCCAAGAAAGAACAATTTATGGCTGGTGAATCTTCCGATTCAGTGTTGCAGACACTCAAATGCTCAGAATGCGGCGCTAAAATCGCCCCTGATGCGCTACAGCTAGAACGCCCGATTATCTGTGAATATTGTGGCGCAATCAATGTTCGCTCTACTCCTCCACCTCACTCTCAGATCGCCCGAAGAGGTGCACGGCATCCCCGAATGCGAGCACGACATAGTCCCTTCCGGGCTCCACTTTTACGCACGACAAAATTACTGACTGAAAAAGGTGCCCTTGACACAAAGACACTCCGGCAATATACAAAAGGCAACATCGACCGTCGCATGCGTCCTGCAGTAGCTCTCCGCCAAGCACTCCAGCAAATGCGTGATGAAGGTAAACTAGACCGAGATAAAATTCTTCCAGCAGTTGATGAACTCATCGCTGAGAAGAAACTCCCTCCTCGGGCTCGTGACATTTTCGTCCGACTCTTACAATAACCTATTTGTTCTTATCTTCTGATTCTAGTGAAATTTTTAGATGGCACACACAAAAACAAGGACTTAGTGTACCATAGATAGTTTCTGAAAAGATAGAAAGGGCACTGGGAATTATGGCGGATTAGGCACCTCCA
>JABXGX010000195.1 GCA_016550405.1 archaeon
AATAGGACTTTTGCAGATAGCGGTTGGTCGAATGGTGATGGAGTATGCGGCGGGTCGTCAACAAAGTTACAATCGAACTTGTACAGGGCGATATCACCGAACTTGCGACTGATGCGATTGTTAACGCAGCAAATGAGTCACTCCAAATGGGAGGTGGGGTTGCAGGTGCAATTCGCCGACGCGGAGGACCAGCTATACAAGGTGAGTGTGATGATATCGGGGGAACACCAGTTGGATCAGCAGTTCTTACAACTGGAGGAAACCTAAAAGCTCGTTATGTTATTCATGCTGTCGGACCTCGTTGGGGAGAAGGAGATGAAGCTAATAAACTTGCAAGTGCTGTGAGAAATGCGCTCAAGATTGCTATAGGAAAGCATCTACGTAGCATTGCCTTCCCTGCCATTAGCACAGGCATCTTTGGATTCCCCAAAGAGCAAGCTGCTGAGATTATTCTTAGTACCACATTAGCTTTTGTACAGGAATTAGATTCTAGCCTTCGGCGTATTGTGTTCTGCTTATTTGATCCTACTTCTTATGCTATTTTTGAAGAAACCTTTTCCTCACTGGTCGTAGCATGAAAAGCGAAACTGAAAGTTCGTATTTAATGATGAACTACTACTGTTTGACGAAGAAAATGAGTTGGACGATTGCTTCCATCATTCGACCCCAACATTCTTCAAGTTCATCGTTTGGCAAATCAGATCCCCCAACTGCATACCGTGCATAGATAATCTCTCCACTATGATAGAGGGTGTGAAGGGTAATATGTGAAATGACCCATCCTAAACTGGGTTTCTTTTTCTGGGTGGGAGGTTGAAAAACTAATTCTTCTTCAGGGCACTCCTTTAACTCACGCAGCATCCGTTTCCGGACATCTTCTAACAGATCAAGAGCAATAGCAAGAGGGACTGTTTTTGCATATACCACCACCTTGCGCCCTGAAGCAGATAGCCAGTACAACTCCGAATTCGCAATATGCGTCAAATAGTAGATAATTGTCCGTGACTCAGGAGCTGGTTCCTTCCCTGCCTGTTCAGGTGTTAAATCAGAAACGATATATCGAAGATGATCACGAGCTGCTTCATAGGCTACAGCTAGCCCGCTTCGCAAATCCTTAGGGGTTTTGGTGGTCATAGCTACAAGAAGGAACTTCGGAAGCTAAAGCTTTTGCCTAAAACGCGAAATCAATGGTTGTATTGTCTTTCATATTATTGGTGCATCTTCCCAAAATTCTATAAGCGAAAGGCGGGCAGGAGTGGTAGAGGTTCCTCGCTTGGTTCCGGAAGTAAATACTAGCCTACGCAGTGTTCTCCCATTCACAGCTTTTGTCAATCATGATGAATTGAAGCTAGCACTGTTACTCAATGCCATTAATCCCGGCATTGGCGGGCTTCTGATAACTGGACCCAAAGGGACCGGGAAAACTACTGTTGTTCGATCACTTGCGGCCCTCCTTCCCGAAATTCCCATTGTCAAAGGCTGCCAATTTCGGTGTGCTCCTGACGATGTTTTTGGTCTTTGTTCGTCTTGTACTGAGAAACTTGAAAAAAATAAGAAACTGACAACCATCAAACAAAAAATGCGTGTCGTCAACCTTCCATTAAGTGCCACCGAAGACCGTGTTGTGGGCAGCCTAGATGTTGAGCGGGCTATCCGTGAAGGCGAAGCCGCGCTCAAACCAGGAATTCTTGCTGATGCAAATCAAAACATCCTTTATGTCGATGAAGTAAATCTACTTCCCGATCATATTGTTGATTCACTCCTTGATGCTGCAGCAACAGGAGTAAATGTCGTCGAAAGGGAAGGCATCTCCGTTAGCCACCCCTCACGGTTCATATTTATTGGCTCCATGAACCCGGAAGAAGGAGAACTCCGTCCCCAACTCTTAGATCGGTTTCCCCTTCATGTGGCAATCCAACGCCCGTTCACCATTGCGGAACGAGTTGAAATCATTCAGTTGAATATCGATTTTGAACGCGATCCTCAAAGCCTCCAAAAGAAATGGGCATCGCAGGAGGAGAAGCTCAGGGGCGAAATTACAGCTGCACGCGAGCAAATGAAGACAATAGAACTATCTGAGGAGATAATGGAACTCATTGCTCAGTTAACCACTCAGCTCCAAGTTGATGGTGCTCGTCCCGATATCGTAATCGCCAAAACAGCTATGGCGT
The DNA here is from genome assembly GCA_016550405.1 of archaeon. Next base: position 2,172 of record JABXGX010000195.1, read on the forward strand.
TTGCCGCCTTTGATGGACGTACTAGTGTTACACCTGAAGATGTAGAAATAGTAGCCCCTCTGGCTCTCAGCCATCGAACCCGTCAACGTGGAATTCTCGAACCACCAACAGGTGAAGAGATTCAAAATATCATGAAGGAAGCTAAAAAGAAAGTCAAGACTCAGACTCCCCAGTCCAAGGATAAAGACCCCTTTACAAAGGATGAGCACCAAAAACTCACACGAAAATTCAAGCAATACCATCCTTTGGACAGCAGTCAGGATGGCGAACGTTTTTTCGGAACCCCGCCTAGAAAAGGCGCTGCTGGTCGTTGTTCTTATACCGGATTTGTTTGTTTTTTCATGGTAATAGCAGCTGCACTCGGACTCATAATGCCCGTTCCCCCTCCCTTCAACTTTGTTGTAGGTGGATTGATTGCAGCGGGATTGGTAATTCTACTCGAACGGATCTACCGATATCAACGTCGACCTGGCTCTGTGATGCCTGCTCTCTCCCAAGGTAAACAACCGCCCGACGACAAGGGTCGGTATAAACGGGCAAAACACCGGGGAGATTCCACAGCCCCTC
>JABXGX010000196.1 GCA_016550405.1 archaeon
ATAATCGCGATAACATCGTCGATGATTAATGTAAACATAACTGCATCTGTGACTGGCCCCCGGCTTTTGAATTCCCAGATTACATCTGCTGTTGCGGCAGGCGCAGTCGCACTGGCTAACCCGGCTAAGAGTACGGCAGGTATTGGGTCACGAAGCCAGAGAAAGACAAGAGTAAATACGAGGAGCGCTGCCCCTAGACTTTCCGCTAAGATAATGGGGATCAGGTTCCGTGACTGTTGTTGAATTTTACTGAACTTGAGTTCATTTCCAATGTTATAGCCGATGAACCCCAACGCAACCGCAGTAACCACTGGTGCGAGCGCCAGAAGCCTTTCATCTATTAACCCCAAAAAGAGAGGCCCAAGGATAATCCCGGTCAAGATAAACCCCAATACTTGAGGGATTCCTAGGCGCTGTTGGATTTCCGCACTTATTACGGTCAGAACTACAACTAGGCTGACGACTAACAGAAGTGGAAGATCAATTACAAGTTGTAGCATCAGACATCACAATTTTTTTGTGTAGCCAGAGAATAGAACAAATCCAAACCTATTTTTATAAACTTATTCCTATAATAAACACAGACGCAACTGCATTGATCTAGAAGGCCATGTTCGCCTTCAACTCTATTCCAAAAGACATCTAGCAGAAGAAAAGAATCATCCCTTTCACATCATTCGCTGATAATTGCCTATACGTCTTCAAAGGTCAAGAGAATCGCGGTTACCGCCTAAGAACTTGAAATGGACTGTCCTCCGTCGAGTATTTCTTATTCAATTGGTTCATTAAGGGCTTACTCGAGAAAGGCGCATCGCGTTGAGTATAACTGCTAAGGATAAGCCCATATCTCCGATGGCTACGGCTAACCAGAGAGTGATTAAGCCTGGGAAGACCAGAGCAGCCAGACTGAATTTGACAATTAATGCGGTTCCGATGTTTTGACGAACAATACTTCGCGTTTGTTGGCTCAATTCAAATAGATAGGGCAATTTTGTGAGATCATCGTGCATTAACGCAATGTCGGCGGTTTCGATTGCGGCGTCACTTCCAATGACCCCCATCGCAATGCCCACTTCCGCGGTGGCTAGCGAGGGGGCATCGTTCACTCCATCCCCCACCATTGCGATGGCTCCGTATTGTTGCTGCAACTCTTTGAGAACCTTGACTTTATCCTCAGGCATCAGATTTGCATAAAACGCATCGATACCGATTTGTTTGGCGATAAATGCGGCAGTGTGTTCATTATCGCCGGTCACCATGACGGTTTTAATCCCCATTTGTTTCAAAGTTGCAATGGTACTCACACTGGAGGGGCGAATCGTATCCTGAATTGCAATTGCGCCAATTGCTCGTGCAGAATCACCAACCAGGATAACGGTTTTTCCTTCTTCCTCTAAATGTCGAACTTGATCCTTGGGATACGAGATATCGAATTTAGTGAAAAGTTGTTCACTTCCAGCAAAATATTGTACGGTGCCGATTATGCCCGAGACGCCTTGCCCCGTGATGGTTGTGAAATCATCCACGGCACTGAGTTGTAATCCGGGATTCAAGGCTTTCGCTACAATTGCTTTGCTAATTGGATGCTCCGAGAAGGTCTCAATTGATGCTGCCACTCGGAGAACCGATTCGTCGGATTCGCCAAAAGGAATAACGTCGGTCACCATCAATTGCCCCGAGGTCAAGGTGCCGGTTTTATCGAAGGCCACCACCTTCACAGTACCCAACGCGTCGAGGTACCGACTCCCTTTAATCAATACACCGTGCTTTGTTGCACTCGTCAACGCTGATACCATAGCCACAGGCGTTGCAATGGCCAGAGCACATGGACAGGAAATGACTAGCAGGGTCAGTGCCCGATAAATCCAGTCAACCCAGGGAACGCCCAACACAAGGGGGGGAATTATCGCAACGAAAACCGCAACAAGAACGACGGACGGAGTGTAATATTTCGCAAACCTGTCAACGACTTGCTCCGTGGGAGATTTGGATTGTTGCGCCGCCTCCACCATGGCTAAAATCTTAGCAAGCACCGTCTCATCGGATAATCGTGTGACTTGAATTTCAAGATACCCTTCATTGTTGATGGTCCCAGCGTACACCTCATCGTTAACTTCCTTAACCACAGGAAGGGATTCACCCGTGATGGGAGCTTGATTAACACTCGACGAACCGTGAATTACAATCCCATCCAGCGGGATTTTTTCGCCAGGCCGGACCAGCACGATTTCAGCAAGGGGTACCTCATGCACATGGACCTGCGATTCTTCGCCATCACGTTTTATCGTCGCTGTTTCCGGTGCCAGCTTCATCAATGAGGCGACGGATCGCTGAGCGTTCTCCTTCGCCATACTTTCCAGAAACTCAGCAACAAAATACAACACCATAACAGCCGCGCCTTCCGCCCCATGCCCAATGAGGAAACTGGCTACAGCTGCAATCGTCATCAGAAAGGCAATATTCAGCCGCCGTTGAAGGACCAATCCTTTGATTCCTCCAATGGCAATAGAATACCCAGCAATGCACACCGCAAGAATATACAGAACAAGGGCGATGAATGACAGGTGCAAAAAGAAATCAAAGGTGAGCCCCATGACAAACAAGGCTGTCGAAACAAGAATAATGAGAACCCGGTAATCCCGCCAGAAGGCAGGTCGGCGAATAGCCGGTTCAAAGCCTGCGTCGCACACAGTGCAACTATTCCCATTGGTTGTATGTTGGTCTTGCACTTGTGATTTCCCCAGAACATAATTCGCCTTGTCTGATATCACTTGATAGTCGGAGTGTCTATTAAGGTAGTGCTAATTTAAGGCATATTTTTTAATAATATTTATTAAAAGTGAGTCCTTGGATTAATAACGTGATTGTATGCCTATTATTAGCATATCACTAACCACCCAACTCCTAAAACAATTGGATCACTTCATACAGCAACGGGGGTATTCCAGTCGGTCCGAGGCGATTAGGGATGCGGTTCGTACCGCGCTTTCAGAATTTGAACTCCAGCAATTTGAAGGAGGGCGAGTGACGGCTACCATCACCGCCATCTCCGCCCGCGAACAGCCGGGTGTGGATGAACGGTTAACCCGGCTTCGCCATGCTCACAGCCATATTGTGTCGGGGAACATGCACTTGCACCTCGGGGAAGCCTATTGCCTGGAAGTATTCATTGCCGAGGGGGAAGCTAAAAACGTCACTGAGTTCATTAGCCGAATCCGCGCCATGCGAGGTCTCCACCAGGTGAAATATACGATCATGCCACTTATAGGCGAAAAGGTTGGTTAAGCACGACTCACATTTCATGTCTTGTGTCAGAGTTCCACTTACGTCTTCTAAACCTAATTGAATGGCAAATAATGGCATGAGAGATGGCGTACTTATGATATAAAATGCAGCAATGTCCACTACATTCATAGTTCCATAAACGATACCGGTTGAATTGAGGGAACAATATTATGACTTCTGTAATTTTCCAGTTTCTTAAAGACCCAGTCGCCGGTGTTCTAGCGTTACCAAAGAATCGATCAGGACCTGGTCTATTGCTGTTACCGGCATGGTGGGGCCTTAATGAATTCTTTAAAGCCCTTGTCAAGCGGTTGGCAGGAGAGGGATTTGTCACGTTTGCGCCAGATTACTATAATGGGCAGATTGCCACTAATATAGAAACAGCGAAAGCGCTCAGTGGCAAACTGGATCGAAAAAGGACAGAGAAAAATGTCAAAATGGCTGCAGAGTTCCTGAAATCCAATCCAGCAGTAAGCAGTGAAAAAATAGGTATTATCGGCTTTTCGTTGGGTGTACGCTTTGCAATGAATCTTGCACGCGCGAAAACAAAAAATGTCGGGGCGGTTGTCTTGTTCTATGGTGTTGCGGGAGGAATATTCCGCGAATTTACGATTCCTGTTCAGGGGCATTTTGCTGAGAAGGATACTTGGGGTGCAGGACCTAAGGCTGTTCAGAAACTCAGAACCCGGTTAGTTGCTGGAAACGGGGTAATCGATTTTCATGAATATCCCCAGACTTTCCATTGGTTCTTCGAAGAAAATGTTAAAGACGCTTATAATGCAGATGCGGCTTCATTAGCTTACAAGCGGACGCTTGTTTTCCTACGAGAATGGCTGAAAAAAGAATAACTTGGATTTTTCTGAGCCTCTGAAAACATTAGTCGAGTTCACAGTTTTTCGAATAATAATATGCATCCGGTTTCATCACATTTTTATAACCTAAGAATTAATTTTCTCAATAGCTGAGATTATTTTAGCTATTCGTGATACATAATGTCCATGACTTAAGAATGAATATAGTAAAGACGACTCTTAAGGAGGTTGATAGAAAATGAAAGTCATTTATCGCCATTATGAACCCGAGCAGAACCTAGAAGAAATTAGGGCAAAGATTTACACCACGGCTTCCGGCCTTCCCGCTACCGCCGACCTAATCAGATTGCAAGCCCTGAATAGTGATCCAAAACTGATGCGGTTTGCGTTTACGGAAAAAGACGAGCCACTCGCCTACATCTCCGCAAGTAGCTCTGAATCTCAACCCTGGACGATTGGCATGGGTTATCCGTGGGCCTTACCCGCATGTCCCCCCAATGTCCAAGAAAAAATCTTCCAGGACCTCGTTAGCTACATCAAAGAGAACAAGAAAATTCAAGAAATCGTTACCGGAGTGACGTTGACTTCAAAGATAGCTGATGAACAAATCCGGTTTTTCACAGAGAAAGGCTTCACCGAGAAAGAACGGGTGTTCCTCTATGCCCTAGACTATGATGTGAAGGAGATTAGTGAATGGAAACTAACCAAAGATATTCGTTCCTTTCGTAGTCGAGTGGCCACAAATAGAGACATCAATCAACTAATTGAAGTCTGCCAGTCTGATCCCAACACACGCAATGCCTTCCCAAACCGAGCAGCGTGGGAGAACTACTTTAAAGACCGAGTCCTCAAAGACGGACATGCCGTCATGGTGTTTAAGGGAGACCAAGTCGTAGCTGCCAGCGCGCCCCTCAGATTTAAACCCGATGGAATTTTCCTCAGAGGCAAGGACGAACGAATCATAATGAGATTCCGCGCCGTCCGACCCGGCTATCGAGTCGCTTGGAAACGACTGCTAACAGAACTTGCCAAAGAAACCGTAGCTGCAGGATGGACCGACCTCCCACTCAGAGAACAGATTTTCTTCTCTTCCAATGAATATACTGCACCCCTTTTAGCGAAACAACACACAAACATCGAAGAAACCCAAATCATACTATCCTACCACCCCCAAGCCTAAACCACACTGCGACACATTGTTTTCATGCAACCATCACGATGAACAACTTTACGAACGAAGCTCCATCCTGAGGAACTCAATTACCATTCAAGCCAGTAATGGCCCATTACACATACATCTTCGAACACCATTCAGGTTTACCGATAACACCGGCTCAATTTTTTCGTTCGTGATGGAATCGATAACTTAATATATCTCATTGATGAGACAGGTTAACATGTATCATACACGATATAGTTTAGTTCAACAGTAGAAGAAGTGAACACCATGAAAATAAAACTCGCCAAAGATTCAGGTCACATCCACCTCCGCGCATATCTCAACGAAAAAGGCCCATTTGACTTCACACTGGATACGGGAGCTGGAATGACTATAATCTCCAAAGCGCTCGCCGACCAGATTGACCTTGAGGTATATCAAGGCCCTAAAGGCAAAGCTATGGGTGTAGGTGGAAATTCAGTACCCGTCAAAGCAGCAACAGTGTCGAACTTTCAATTAGGAAAATTCACCTTTCACGATAAGGCCGTCGCCGTAATCGATTTTGGCAAGATCATGGGAGCGGGTTGTTTTACTCCGGGAGTCATTGGTCACGATATTTTGAAAGATTACATCCTAATAGTCGACTATCAGACTGAAACTGTGACACTCGAAAAACAGTTGGATTCAACAGCTGTGGATGAGAAGGAAATCGAGTGGATTCCGTTCCAGTACTTCGATGGCACTCATCTAATGAGGATTCCTGTTCACCTTAACGGCCAGGGACCCTTTGAACTAATTCTCGATACAGGAGCTTCTGGAACGGTTATCACCCCTTCGATAGCAAACACATTAGGAATTACCGACAACCAGCCGGAACGCAGTGAAGAACAGAAAATTGCGCAA
>JABXGX010000197.1 GCA_016550405.1 archaeon
CAAGTGAAAGACGTGTTGTAAGACTTTGGATTGAGAGTAAAAGCATAGCGGGTATCCATAAGTCGCAATGAAAGAATTAGCACAAACTAAATTCGGTGTGGATAACTTAAACCGCATTAAGCAAATTAAATGGGTTGAATTAGAGAGAAGAGCATTGAAGCCAACCTATTCTCTAAAAGGAATAAAATCTTCGAGCATGGTCAAAACCTGTCCTCGTTCAGGCTCTTCGAGCTCGGAATTAACGAGGTCTAGAACATCTTGAACTGTGATTTTTTCACTCGAGTATGAAAGCCTCAAATCGTTGAAATCTGCATCAAGGACAAGAACCTTGTCTTTCTCTTCAGCGTTGTCCCAAGCAGGCCAATTTGGTAAGTCGATGGTATTAGGATCCCCGGCTCTTGCAAAATTAGCCAAATACTTCATGCACAAGTCTTTCAGTTTTTCACGACCGATCTGGTTATCCTTTGTATGCATCTTTCCTATCAGAAAAGCAAAATCGGACCCACTCGTTCCTAAGAAGAAGGGCAACTCAGAGCCATGGTAAGCCCCCAGTTTCTGACCTTTATTTTTTGGTAGGACACTCACGCCTTTATCATCAGGACTCCCCCAGTCAAACCTGTATACATAAACGGGGACGGTACTTTTAGCAGTCATTTCGCTAGCGGGCTTATGCACGCCGTTTGCACGCCATAGCATGGAATGATAATCCCAAATCCTGGAGCTCGGAGGAAGGTCTTCAATGAAATAACCAAAGAGCTTCATCTCATCCTTTGTGCAGCCTATAATCACGGGCACCATATTTGCCCATTCCCCAGATGAAAAAACACTATACCCCTCTGCAGGTATAACTGTCCCATCTGCAATAATAGAACGCCATTGTGCCATTCCCAAAACAATAGTGGGAATATTCTTTGTAATCGTGAAGGCGGATTTCGAACGTAGATATGTCTTAATTTCATCATCTTGCATTTCGCTAATGTACTTTACAGCCTCCTCTTCATTCGCAGCTTTTCTATCACTGATAAGAAGAGCCACCAAAAGTCGTTCACTCTGGGCTTTCGCTTCTTCAATACTACAAACTGCTGTCAGACCACTTTCAACAATAGCTCGATGGAAAAGTCCCTTAGCAGAAGGAGACACCAAGAGTGAAAGTACATTGAACGCTCCTCCAGACTCACCCGCAATTGTGACATTATTTGGGTTACCCCCAAAAGCTCTGATGTTATCCCTAACCCACTCTAAGGACTTCACTAAGTCTAGAGTTCCATAATTCCCACTCTGGTCCTCTGGAGAACCAGAACCCGTCACAGCAGGATGTCTAAACCAACCCATTGCACCAAGTCGGTAGTTGGCAGAGACATAAAGCAAGTTAGATTTTTCAGCTATGACATTACCGTAGTAGCTAGGCGTGGCTGATGAGCCAATGGAATTACCTCCGCCATGAATATACAAGTAAACTGGTAGTTCAGTTTCCGAGCTCTTAGGACGCCATATGTTGAGGTAAAGACAGTCCTCTGAACCTGATGAACCCATGATGGGCATAACTTGGGCAGCAGAGTTACCAAATTTCGTTGTCTTGCGCGTTCCGAGCCAAGGGACAGGATCAAGTGGGGCCTTCCATCTTAATGCTCCTAGCGGAGGAGTGCTATAGGGAATTCCTTTCCAACACCATGTGCCTTTGTCTGAAAAGCCACGAACCAAACCATACTTCGTCTGAACATTAACTTCATTGTTCCACTTACTTAGCTCATATGTATTATCAGAAGGCTTTGGTGCGAAATGACGCCTTAATGGTTGAGAAATGGATCTTTCCAGATAATTCTTTAATCTGAATAGCGGTGAAAAGAGTGAAGCAACCTTCATTATTTTGGACAAAATTTCTCACCATCAGAATGAAATCAATAGACTTGCTAGGTTAATCTCTGATATATCTTCATATAACCGCTCTTCACTTTAGTCTTGCTTCGAAGAAAAACATGTATGATGATCAAAAACCTTTCAGAAAGAATGGCTTACATTTCTCGCTATTCTTATTTTCCTCCTTTAAAGAAAAGTTCAGTAAGGCGCGTTATTATACTATTAGTAGAGTATTTATAATTTCATAAATATGTAATTTCTTTAAAGGTTTTTATATTAGTTTATAACAGAGGTTTCTTTCGTAATACCCATTGGAATTAATCTGAGGTGATCAAAAAATGGGTAAGGATTCATTGAATAATGGGCTATTTGCACTTGGTGCAATCGGAAGCCTGCTTGTTGTCCTAGTGTTTGCATTTAACCTGTATTCGTTTCTATTCGCTTTACCCCCAGTTACACTAATAGACTGGATCACTATTTTGGCACTCATCCTTGTGGCCATTGCCATAATCGCTTTTTACCGAGAAACCGGTAAAGCGGTGCCTCTCATTGCCGTGATATTACTGCTTGTCTTACAAATTCTCGTAATCCTACTACAACTTAACATTCTCTTTCCACTCCTACTCACTATTCTTGACCCAAGTACAGCAAATCTCTACCTAACTTGGATCTTTAGGATATTCTATCTGATTATTTTTCTAGTAATTGGCTACTCTATCTGGATAACCCGTGACGAGATAGGAGTTATTGCAACGCTTAGCGGAATCATTTTCATGATTTGGGGTGTTCTCTATCTTATCCTTGGGTTCTTAGCAGACGTGTTACCTTCCTCAATATGGACTCAACTCCGAATGGCAGGACTAATCATTGTCTATCTCTTCGCTTTCATCTACTTCATTAAGGCTCTCCGAAGTTAAACAGCACACAACGAAATTGCATTTCAATTAGCGGGTATAATATTCTGATACCAACTCTAGTTATATTTCCAAATGAGACTTAGTTCATTACGAACAGACTCAAAAGTTATTCAGGGGGTTGCCAATCCTTCAACGATTGCGTTGCTGGTTTCCCATCAACGCCCCAATGAGTTTTAGGAATTTCATGGACAATTATTTCTACTGCACGTGAGGGTATGCCGATTTCTACGAACACATTCGTTATTCCCTCAATTATCTCCTTGATCTTCTCTTCCGAGAACCCCTTCCATAGATAGACATTAACAACCGGCATAATTCGGGCCCTCATTTATTTTGTACATACAAGCACTTTTTTGTTTTGCTTTTTATGATGTATAGGGGTCGAATTTCGTATCTAATCGTTCTAAGGAAGAGAATACATCTGTTAATGATTTTGGCTAATACAATGAGAAAATTAGCTAACGGTCACGATGTATGTGTCTTAATAGATTTGAACGGTTCTTCTTTTACTGAAATATACGGCAGTTAATCTCTAAATGCTTCGAAAAATCAATCCTAATCACTGTGGCTATAAACGCTCATATTTGGGGACAATTCTCTATGTTTTCTAACCGTAAATGCTTGGCAGTGGTTAATTGACTCGAATAACCTGGAACACCTAACATGCGCGGGTATATCCCTTGTAATATTTCTGTATAAAAAACAGGAGCGTGGGATCAGCAATAAAGGCACTGGACTACTATTCTAAAGAGCGCCTTCAGGCTGTTTTCCCACGTTTCCAGAGGAGATAACTAATACCGATGACCGCTGCTGGGATTCCGAAGATGATGAGTACCCAGATCAGGACGAAGAGCCAGGTATAAATGAAGTACCCAATGGGGATTAGGGAAAACTTGGTGAACCAATTTCCATCAAGGAAGACTTTGATACAGACGCCGAGGAAGAGTATGAAACTGAATCCTCCGCTACCACCTGTTCGTTTTGTGCCAGCCATTTTCTTCGGTCGGGCTTTAATATCTGCCTTAACGTCATCAGGTAAGACCACAAACCATGCGATGGCAAGGACAAGTCCCCCGATCCCTAAAACAGGGAGCCCAATGAAGAGGAGCGACCAAAGGAATAAGAAGAGGCACCAGAGGATGGCTTCGCCTAAGGAGAAATCATTGAATGTCCACGTACCAAATCCACCGATTACAGAAGTCTTGACATACCAGTCGACGACAAAAATGAATCCCACCACAGCACCGGCTATGATGAGAACTAAGATCACCATGAAATACCAGTATCGGCTTATCAGATTCATCCAGAATTTTTCTTCAGCTTTTTCTTCAATTGACATTTCTTCATCTGCCAATTCGTACACCTGCCCGCTCTTAGAGACAAGGGGATAAAAATCTACGCAGTTTGCCAATATGGAAGTTCAAGTCTTTCATTTTGACCTTTATTCGCATCTGTTTTGAATTGATCGGGAAGATGTATAGCAAAACGACAATAGGTGGCTCCTTGGGCTACTGTTTCTAATACTTCAACGTGGACCGATTGATTGAGGAGCCCCTCCCAGAGGGTTTTATAGCAACCAGAGCCACATAAACAAAACGTAGGAGAGATGCGTTTTTGCTTCCGAATTGCAGGACGGATATGGGGACAATGACAATATCGAACTTGCTTTTCAGTCTTATCAGTCGTTGACTTAAATCCTTCAGGGTCTGCGGGAATTTTTGTAACGTACAAGATGTTAGCGTTGCGTTCGATGCAACCATAACGCGAGAATCCATGCCAAGATCTGTCTTCATCCATTAGCGCAAGGAGAGCATCGAGATCCCCCGTTTGATCAAATTCTTCACGTAAAGGCTTCATAAGATCAACAGGAAAACGATTTGAACAACAAAGCATGATATTTTGTCGAGTTTCTTTATCTGTGACCAGAAGATCGAGTCGCTTAATTGCTGCGCAAATCCAATCACAGACTTTACTAGTGGTTGAAGAAGGAGATATTTCGTCACGGCCATTCAAAACGTCTGCCTTGGTTTTGGGAGTGGAATATTTATCCAATCCTTCGGTGAATAATTGTACCCACATCTCTCGGTGGCGGAGTTCCAAATAGCGTCGAGTATTTGAACTCATTTAAAAGCCCCAATATTCTCAAAAGATGAGAACATTCTCTCCCATATTGATATAAATACCTTTCCGTATGCGAACCCTTTGTCCGTTTCAATGAACTAATAGTTGTGAAAGTGTTGGAGGCGCCCAACTAGCCGGCGGGATTGGTAGCCGCGCCGATTATTACAAGCATACCAGGAGCAGTTCCAGTGAAAATAATCCCGATAATCCCAGTGATGATTAACTTATTTTTCTTTTCCGCGATGTTGTGTTGCCATCGGATCCATAAAAATGCAAGGAAAAATCCGATAATGCCGCAAATAACGAGGAAAACGAGTAGGAGCACTGTCCACCAACCAAAGAGTAACCAGAAGGCGGGATCGATGAGCACGGGCCATAATTGCCAAAGCATCCAGATGCTAATCCACATAATGAATAAAGAGAAGGGGATTTGTAACCATCCACCAATTCTCACAAGTTTCATTGAGGTTGTCGATTCGGTCATTCTATTCCACCCGTCACATTATTTATGAAAGAATGGTGAGTCTAATGGGTTCAGAATCTACTCTTAAAGCCATTGGTTGCTCAGAGTTAAAAAACAAGGCCTAGTATTGTTGGCGAAGTTGGAACAACGCACGATCAATCGTATGTCTGAGGGAAGGATTCCAATCACGCCGTCGCAACAATTGTAGGGGTGTGATGGCTCGTCGATCACCCAGCTGTCCTAGGGCAAAAGATGCGGCGATTCGGACTTGGAGGTTGGAATCATTAAGTCGATCTATGAGAGGGAGCACTGCTTCTTGGTCTCCAAGTCGACCAAGCTCTCGGCATGCGACCATTCGTGCACCGGCGTCATTACTTCGGAGTCGAATAAGGACTGGAGCTAGTACCCAGTCGGCACCAACCTCTTCAAAGGCTTTTACAACTGCTTTTCGAACGACTGGTGAGTGATCATGCATGGCGATACCAAGAGCTTCATAGGCAGGACCGTTACGCATCGCTCCTAATTCGGTGACAGCTCGGGCCCGTTCTTTTTCGTCTGGATGGGTTTGTAGAATTTTCGCCAGTGCATCGATTTTTTCTGGGCTACTCAACCATTCAACCTCAGTATGGTTCTGTAGGATATCATTGGTACTTAGAAGGTAAAAATCTGTGTGGATTGGACATTTATTACTGAAAGTTCTGTAGTTTTTCCTTTCTTATTCCCTTTTTTTGTTTTCACGAGTAAGCAATCATTGGGCGTGCTTGGTTGTTGAGAAAAGATGAATGAAGTTGTATTTTTAGAGCCTTTGTGGAGTATCTTTAAAATCACTGATTCGTAGCAGAGACTTAGAACAAACACCTCGTAATTCATTTTCACTCAATTTGCATTCTGTAGGCTTGAGCGTGTGGGGATAGAAAGACCATGGACGTAAAACCGAGGACTAAAACGGCTATCCGTCTAACCCTTAACCTCTTTTTTACCTTCACATTTGCGATTGTGGGATTTCACCTTTTACCACTCTTTACTTGGACTCGACCGAACACAAATATTTCGATTCATGCTCTCCTCGGTTTGCTTGCTTTAATGGGTGGTGCAATTGCAAGCCTACGTGCTCGAAGGGATTTACAACTTTCAAAGATTTTCTTATATTGTGCGTTCTTCTTTTTTGGAATCCTTCACCTAATTGGAGCCATTCTCTTTATGATTGGGTATATTGTTCCTGGCTCAACGATGGCTCCGTTTCGTCTTGTGGCAAACATGCTTGAAATCGCCATCTTTGTTGGTCTTGTGAGCGCATCGCTTATTATGCAATTATTCAGAAATTTATCAGTTTCAAAATCTGATTCTACCAAAATTGGTGGACTTTTGATCACTTCAAGCCTGGCAAGTTATGCTTTCTACTATCTCGTGGTCTTTCCCATACTTCCTATTATTGTTTTAAATGCCATAGGGATATACCTTGCTATTGGCATTGTAGGAATGCTAATTGCTGTCTTGTATTTCAATATGCGTTCTGAATTGTTAAGATCTCATTACGATGGTTTCTGGTTACTCAATGGTCTGGTCCTTTTCCTGTTTATCGCACCATCGTACCTCATTGCTCTAATAACGCCTTTCCATATTTGGGTGATAGCCATTCTATTCCTTACCTTTGGAATGGTTTGTCTAAATCTTGCAGTATCGATCCCCCTCGTTCGTTCTACAGGTATGACTGAAACCAATTCTTATCGGTATGCGTTCATTCTAAATCTGTTTATCATAATTCCTTTCCTAGTCGCCTTTGTACTGGAATTTCTCTCATCTACTTTGATGGTAGGCTATGAATTATATTTACTAATTCGAGTAGGGGCAGGTATCATCTCAATTGGGGTTGCACTGCTTCTCTATATGTATTCTAAACAAAAATTCACCCGGAGCTTTATCCCATTAATGCTCGCCTTTGTAGTATGGGTTATTGTTGATATTACACTCCTTATTTTAGGCCCTCTTTTTTCCCCCTTTCAGGAATCCCTCGTTCCCTACATTGTTGGCTACCTGATTGTCTTCTTACTACTCGTGACAGCTGTTTATTGGAAGCAGAATCCACCAAGTGTAAAAGAATCAGGTCTTCCTATCCTGCGAATTGTTCTAAGCATCATAGGCATCACGATAGCGCTTGTAATTAGCATCGCAATTGAAACCTGGTTAATTATAAACAATCCTGGTACTTTAGCATCTCCTGCTGATCGCATCATTCTTCTCTGCTTTAGCTTCCTGAACGTGTTCTTATTCACTGTTCTTGGTTACTTCTATCTGAAAGAATCTCGTGGAGAAATTACCATTGAGATTTTAGGACTTAGTTTCCTTATGCTTTGGATTATTCCTGGTATTTTGAAGGGTATTTTCACAATGTGGGAGTGGGGATGGTGGGCATCCGAATTCCTCCTCTTGGGCGGATTGATGATTGGACCCATTATTTTCGGAATCGCCTATTTGCGCGCTTTACGAATCACTGAAGAAACAGAAAAACGAGCAACGCTGTATGCGGATATTTTGGCTCATGACATCAGCAATTATCATCAAGCGATTCTAACATCTCTTGAACTAATTGAATTAGAGGATCTCCCCGAAGAAGTACGTGAACAAGCAGTTGAACAAATCCATCTTAGCCTTTCCCGTGCTGACCACCTCATCAAGAACGTGCGACGCCTAGGGAAGGTCGAATACATGCCCGAAACCAGTTTTCAGCCACTTGATTTAGTCATGTATATTCATCTAGCATTTGACCAAGTCAGCCGAGCTCTCGGTGATGGTGAATTCACTCTAAAATGTGATACTGGCGAAGGTGAAGCCTATGTGGATGCTAACATGCTTCTTGTGGATCTATTCCAGAACCTTATACGAAATGCCATGGAATATTCGGATAGTAAAAAGGAAATCAAAGTTAAAATCAAACTACTTAACAATCGGGATAAACCTTGGTGGGAAATTCAAGTCATTGATTTTGGGCGGGGAATTCCGCCTGAGCAAAAAGCACAGCTCTTCAATCGGTATATGGACGGGGCTCATGGCTCGGGTCTTGGTTTATCTGTGGTTCGTGCTCTTTCTGAAGCATTTGGTGGATGGGTTGCAGTCCAAGACCGTGTACCAGGAGAGTACCAAAAGGGTACAGTATTTTTAGTTTACCTCCCAGTGAGTGCCTCTAAATCTTCACAATGATTTTCTGCTTTTTCTGATTGATTTCAGCGTGAGGGTAATTCACAAAAAGGGAAAGCGCCTAATGAAACGATACTCAGAAGTGAGTGATTATGTCTGAAGTAAAAAACGGTGATACAGTCCGTGTTCACTATGTTGGTAAATTTCCAGGAGGCAAAGTCTTTGACACTTCCTTAGAAAAGGAAGCGGTTAGGGCTGGAATATTCAATAAGGGTCGCGATTACAAACCTTTGAAAGTGACCTTAGGCGCGGGTCAGGTGATAAAAGGGTTTAACGATGCCATTGTCGGAATGAAACCTGGAGAGGAAAAGACAGTGGTTCTCAAACCGGAACAGGCGTATGGGAAGAAAGGTAACCACCCTATGGCTGGTAAAACCTTAGAATTTCGCATCATCTTAGTGGATATTGTCGAATAAGGTGAAATTCAGGTAAGGTGCAATGAGTACATATAAATAGGGCTTTCAGTGCTCCTTGCACGCTAATGGGGGGTCCCCAAAACATGTATGCGCCTGAAATCTCGCCAATTCTTAAATACTCACGCTATATCTTGTGTATCGGTTTCATCATCGCATTTACTGCCTATTTGGTGCCAGCTTATTCGCTCTATATCATCGTTGCAGGTACTGGAATCTTCCTGTTTGGCTTTATTGCGCAGGTGTATTTGTACCGTCTGATGAGAAAATACCAAATCAAAACCAGTTTAGGTATAGATTTTCTTTTTCCAGAAATAGATAGTTGGATTGTGTCTGTTGATTTCATCGCTATGCCAAAAGAGGTTATCCCAACTGAAGCTGATCTCGCTGAAGCAGAAATTGCTGAACTAATACAAGTTATGAAAACTAGTCGGCGAAAACGCAACAATGCCACAAACCAACTTGCGTCAGGGGGCACAAAGATCATTCCGTATGTCACACAACTCTTGACTGAACAAGAGCCTGAACTCCGAGCGAAAGCCGCAGCTATTTTACGCCACCTTGGTCCTCGGGCTGAAGAAGCCACATCCGCGTTAATTGAACTGATTAGTGACCCTGAACTTGTTGTTCAGGGCCAAGTAATCTGTGCACTAGCCCGAATTGGTAAACCCGCCTTTGAGGCAACTCCGTTTCTCGTCGAGCAACTCAAGAACGCTAACGATGATATTCGTATCTGTTCCTCACTTGCGATTGGTCGAATTAACAAAAAGAAGAAACCTAATACAGAAACCCTTAATGCTCTCACCAAATTATTATCAGATCCTATCCCCTCAGTTCAGGTGGCCGCGCTCATCAGTCTCCTCGATATGAATGAGAGAGTTGATGATGAAATCGAAATACTCACCAGTTCCCTTCGGAATCCCAACCCCATTCTAGCTCTTCAATGCGTGCAACATCTAGGCCGGTTCGGTAAAAAGGCTAATGAAGCAGTCCCAGATTTGATTGATGCACTCAAATCAAATCACCCGATTATTCAAATCATCATCGCGCATACCTTATACAGGATTGGTTATGATCCACTGTTGCTCCTTCGACCTATTCTGACTGCTGCGAAGAATGGGGAAATCTATGTCAAAATGGAAGCCCTGGATATTCTTAAAGAAATGGGTCCAGCGGCAGAACCCGCGACCCAAGCCTATGTTCGAATGTTGGGGGATAAGAGCACGTTAGTACGCGTGGTCGCTGTTCGCGGAATATCATTCCTTGGTGAAGCTGGTCGTCCCCTTGCTCCACAACTCCGCCGAGCCTTAGAAGATCCTGCCAAAGCCGTACGATATCATGCCGAAGCTGCTCTCAAAGCCTTGGGCGAACCCCTGGTTGAGCCACCACTCCTTGAAGAAGAAGCCGAGTAAGGGTCCTAACTCTTCCGGAGAGAATAGGCTTAAAACAGCAATTCTCCTTTTCCTTGATGGGAGTTGGTCATGCAGTTAAATCGGAAAGTTCTCCTCGTAATAATACCTTTCATTTGTTTAACTAGTGTAAGTAGCAATCCAGTTATCCAAGGACACAAAATGCAGGCATCTTATGGTTACGCCGTGGGTGATGAATTCACCTTCAAGGATCTAACACGATCAAGTGTTGATGTTAATCAAACACATATCCATGGCGAAACTGAGATCCAATACCACCTCCAGATTACAGCAATCGACGAAAACACCGATGGATACACTATCAGGTTGATAACCGAAATCTTGGATATCAATTTGGGCTTGCTTCAGTTCAACAATACTGTAATTATGGAGGGACACACACCAATCGTTTCAGGACCACAAGTCGTATTTACGCATACAACATGGTCAATTCATAGTATCCAATTTAATGAAGATGCAGCTAACTATGCTGAAAACACACAGATGAGTGGAACCATTGAAGAGGATTCTCTGCTTCATATCTATCATTGGAATCTTTCACGCTATATCCCCGCAAATACCTCAACCTATGATATGGATCTAGATGGCCTTATGGATTCCTTTACATCGATTGCTGAATATACAGCTCGGTTCAATGATCAAGGTGTATTGCTTCTGAGGGAGTTTATCACTGATTTCCGATTTGATAATGGAGCACACTACTATCGGATTCGACAGATCTCGTTAGTTACTAATACACCTTCAATGACGCCCAGCATTACACCTGAATTGGGATTAGTAATTGGAGTAATTGTAATTGTTACTATTGGCCTTGTAATTGTTACCTTGTATTGGTATCGGCGTGTACCGAGTTCTCTAGAGTAATCCTTGACGGAAGTAGGTCCACTACTTTCTAAGCTTGAAAAGGAGAGCTAGATTTTTCCTGAACCATTCTTCTCCCCCTGGAGTTTCCAAGGTCATCGGATGCAAGTGAAACCGAGGATCATTGACGATTTCTGCAAACGTGTTCTCACTGATATAGCCCAAGCCGATGTTTTCGTGGCGATCAAGACGACTTGATAATGCTGTTTTAGAATCGTTGAGGTGAAACGCTTTCAAATGAGCCAATCCAATTATCGAATCGAACTGGTCCATTATCCTGCGATATCCTTCAGGTTTGCTCAGATCATATCCCGATGCATAAGCATGGGATGTATCAAAACAGACATGAACTCGCTCTGGGAACTCAAGCTGATCCCGAATCGTTGCAATCTGCTCGAAATTACCTCCCAGTAACGATCCACCACCGGCAGTATTCTCAATTAGTATCTGGACTTTATGCGCTGGCCGTTGATAGAGTAAACGGTTAAGGCTGCTTACTAGTCGTCTGATACCTCGCTTTTCGGTTGAGTTACGATAGGAGCCAGGATGAAACACCAGATATGGAATGTCCAAAACTTCGCATCGGTCCATTTCAATGAGAAATTCACGTTCTGATTTTTGGCGAATTGTCTTATCAACGCTAGCCATATTTAGGAGATAAATTGCATGTGCCATGACACATCGAATATTAAATGATTTTACTTCTTGCTTGAACTTGCTGATAGAGTCTTCTTCTAGTGGTTTGCACTTCCATTGGCCTGGACCTCGGGTAAAAATCTGCATGACTTCAACGCCAAGGTTGTGGGCATTTTTGGGAGAGCCTTTGACCCCACCTGTCACATGACACCCTAACAGCCCCATACATAACCCACTGCTAACATCGTTTTTGTGTTTAATGGGTATTTCAGGATAAAAACTGATTCAGAGCAAGCCTTTTGAATACCCTCAAATGCAGTAGGACGATATTAGCTCAGAGGGAACCAAAAAAGAAGGTTAGAACTGTGACAAACCGGGTTGCCAGGTTCTTTGGTGTTGAGAATGAATCCAAACGGGTCCAATACCTGGCAAAAGTCGCCGCAGCTTGGATGCCTCTAGCTGCACTTGCATTTACTATGTCATCAACATTTTATTCGATTTACGTGGCTACGTTATTGTTTCCAGGAGATATTATCGTTGGATTTGCGTTTGTCGGGATTCTGGCGGCTATATCAATGGGTGCTCAAATCGTTCTAGATTATCCCACTGGTGGGATTGGGGACTGGATAGGACAGCGCTGGATACTTTCAGCTTCATATGCCACTTTCAGTCTTGTATTTGCGCTCACAGCAATGGGAGTACTATTTCCCAACCTTTGGTTCTTCATGATTGTATACATTCTCACAGCTGTGGCAGCAGCATTAAATTCGGGAGCGCTTATGGCGTGGTTTGACAATAACTATCGTGTTGCAGCCAAAGACCCAGAACGAAAAGCCTACAGTAAGGCACAAGGTCGTATGGGGATGGTATTCCAAACCGCTGCAACAGTAGTACTTATCCCTGGAGCAATATTAGCCGTGTTTATTGCCCCTACCGGTGTGTTCCTATTCCAAGCTGTACTATGCTTAATTTTATGTATTGTTTCCCTATTTCTATTCCGGGATTCAACTGAAGTCATTGAAAACCGTCCTAAACGCTCCTTGAGAAGTTACTTTTCCATTCTCAAGGAGGGTCTCCAATTCAGTGTCTCATCCCGCTTAGTTCTGTTCTTTCTAATCGGTACTGTATTACTAACAAGCACTGTTCTCGTTTGGGCGGAAATGATTTTATTTTTAATTTACTGGGAGTACCTTGGACAAAATATCGTGGCTATTGCTGTTTTTCGTACTCTCCTTTTTGGAGTCGGGGTTTTGTGGATTGAACGAGCGGGAATCTGGACGCGAAATCTTGATCCAGGAAAATGGATACCTCGAGCAAGATTACTTCAAACCTGTGGACCATTATTTTACTTCGTTTTTTCAGCCATCTACTTTTTTATGCCTCCTTTAGGCGTTTTCATCCCTTTTCCCTTCATGTATATTCAGCTCTCAACAGTCATTATCTGCTTTGGGTTCATTCTCACTGGTGTATTCAGTTCCTTCAACAACATACTCAATCAGCGTCTTATGTTGGATCTTATCCCCGATAAAGTACGTAATGGTATCTATTCCTTGATTCCAACACTCACCCTTATCTTTGCAGTACCTCAGCTTATCCTCTTTGTCCCTGTGCTAATCCTCTATGGACCAGTTGTTGTATTGTGTGGTTTAGGTGTCATCAGCCTTATCGGTGTGATCATCACTGCACTTGGGCTGAAAGAAGCTAAGGTTACTCCGCAAGCTCTGGACAAAGAGATTG
>JABXGX010000198.1 GCA_016550405.1 archaeon
CTACGATTTACTTGACACTGTTGTTCGCTTCTGTCAATCCATGTATGGATCAGGTATTCTAACTGTAATTATCTAATAACAGCAAACACACATAAGGTTCTGAAAACTCTAAAAAAGAAATAGAGGGAGGCCAGGCCTCCCATGAATTGCTACTTTGTTTTATCTATAGCTTTAAAGAATGATACTAAGGAGGGTCAAAAAAGTCTGCAAACAGAAGAAATATGGCTGTTCTGGACTGTGAATATGTGCTAAATGGAACCCCACTGATTCTGGTAAGGAAAGCGCTCAGAGGCAAGACTTTTTATAGGGGTGAACGTTTGGCAGGGGTATCAGCACCCAATGGCGAATTGTGTTTGGGCACACATCCAAGTATGGTAGAGTCCCGAGTTACGTTCTCTTTTTGGATCCTGATTTGATATAGACACGTGGTACCGAAAATGAGCTACGATCGAGAGCCTGTTGAGGCAACAGTCGCAGACCTGCGACCCAGTATGAAAAGTTTGAACATCTCCTTCAAAGTCGTCGAAAAAGGCGAAGAACGCGAAGTCACCTCCCGCAAAGATGGGGAAACCCATCGCGTTCTTGATGCCGTCGCCGGTGACTCCACTGGCACAGTTATTCTTAGTTTGTGGGACGATATGATCGACACCGTCGAACAAGACAAAAGTTACCGTCTAGAAAACGGTTACACCAGCTTGTTCCAAGGCCACCTCCGATTAAACATCGGACGCTATGGCGAACTGAAAGACGCAGACAGTGAAATCGAAGAAATCGACATGGACAACGATCTTTCCGCTGCTGAACACGAACGACCCCCACGCCGCTATGGCGGCTACAGCCGGGGTTATAGTGGTGGTGGCGGTGGTGGTTATCGTCGTGGTGGTGGCGGCGGTTCACGCCGTGGCGGACGAGACCGCGATCGCGGTCGTGGTCGATACTAATCTACAAACACACACGGAGGCCCAGCCACAAAATATTCTGGCATGACCTCCCGTTTTCCTTTTTTTTAAAAAACCCTTGAAAAAATCCTAGAAAAAAGGTCTTAGTTCGATTCACGATCAATACGTGACCACTTGAAACCCCGACCCCTGCGCATTGGTGGATTAGAGCGATTCCCTGGTTGTTTTTTGCCTTTCAACTCCTTTGCAGGAGAACGTGATTTAGCAGACAGGTTCCTTGCAGTGTTCACTTCATCGATGCTCTGATCTGACGGTTCGAGTTTTCCACTTCTTCCCAGACTAACCTGCAGCCGACCCTGAAATAGGCCGGATTGTCCCCCGACGATGCGGAAGACTTTCCCAGATTCGACTTGGGTAATTTCATCGTCCCATAGTGTTAATAACATCACACCCGTTTCGTCCCCAATGAGCACATCTGCGACTTGATGGTTTGACTGGTCCTGTCGACTTTGGACTTTACGCACGGCTTCGGTTTTGATGACACGAAAGGTGAGTGTAATGCCCCGTTGATAGGGGCGGAGATTGGCGAGTTTCTGTGTTTGGTTTCTTGACACGATTATGACCTTGAGGTAGCTTGCTGATCTGTGAGTCTAAAAAGCCGCCGTGACCCACAGATACCCATACGCGAGTAAGTAGCCAGGAGCCGCGAAACTTTCGAATAACAGACCAAGGGGCAATTCTCAGAGCCCCTTATATATTTACCCTGTCGCCAGAGACCGAATAACCGAATTTCATTCTGAATCTTTTATTTCGTCACCCGGTGTGATGGTCAGCTTCTTCTGACGTCGTCGCCAGACAAGGATGCCACCCACCACCAGACATAACCCGATGGCCCACGGGGTCACCAACAAAACGATAGGTAGACCTTCACCTCCGTCATCAAGCGGTCCAGGGTCAGGTCCATTATCGGGATTATTGTCAACGCGAATGTTGTCAATCCATTGGTGAGAGGTCGTGTAATTGTGCCAGAATGAGATAAAGAAAAATGCGGAGGTACTGAAAGTGTTTTCGTGAACGGGCCAATTATCGATAAAGATCTCGTTGGTCGTCCGGTTCAGCCAGACATAGAGGTACCCGTCGTAGCGGCGGACGATTTCAACGTGCATCATCTCATAAATCGATCGTGAATCATGTCCAAGTGTTGTGTTTTTGTAGCCATCCATGATTCGAGGAACATTGTTCTCCTTGAGAGCGAGTTGATATTCACCTCTTTCTGTTCGCAAGTAATACCCATTGCTGGGATAATTGAGATTGGCTACATCGAGTGCGATGAAGAAGACCTCCCAACCACCATGCGTATAAGTATCCCAAGAATAGATGTCAAAGCTCCAGAAGCCATAGGCAGTGGTACTAGCACAAGATGCGTAATTTGGATAATCACCTGTGGCGTAGAGCCGATTGTGTGGATACTCCTCTGGCTCCGTTGTGAACCCTCCAATGTATACGGTCCAGCCATCGAGAGTTCCATCGAACTCCTCAATCCATTGGAGAATCGCGGTGCTGGAATCTGGGATCGTAAATATCACACAAACCAAAGTAACTAGAAACAAAACAGCTAAGAGCCGCCTTTTCTTCACCTTCAAGCCCTCCAACTGACAAGGAACGTATTATCTTCTCATCAGCAGCAGTTTCATTTAAATCGCTGTAAGTCATCTGGGTCACAAAAGTGCCGAAAAAAAGGAAAAATCGCCCTATTTGTAACCCTGCCTTGTATTAGTCAGGTAGTTGGAGGGTGTCCCAGAACGCTTCGTTAAGTCCGGGATAGAATCGATGCTGATAATGAATGATCTGTTTGACAGAAACAACCCCGGGGGCCGCTCTGACTGCTTTGATGAGTTCAGGAGTCTGGCTCATGTATTCAAGGAGAAACAAGGTAAAAATCACCGGCTCCGAGGCACTGACCAAAGTGTACCAGATTTCCAAGGGATATCGCTGTTGCAACCACTCCACAAGCGCCCATCTTGCATCCGTGCCCCCGTTGTACCCTATACGGACTAAAAATCGAGTATATCCCGTTGCCGCCACATCTGAATCAATGCGCCCATGAAAACACGCTAGATTAGACTGCCGATCGCCTACGCCTTTCGCTTTCGCCCAAAACTCAGAGGTAGATCCCTCGCGAAGAAGTAACTTATCGAGAATTCGTCGCACCCGTCGGGGGCTAAATGCTGTGCGTTGACTAATTTCCTTAATTTGCATCCGTAGATCTTGTCTGAGGCATGCTAGGACTTTCACATCTTCCGGTTTGAGTTTGCATTGTTGACCCCGTTGAACGACGAGTGTATGAAACTCAACCGCAGCTACTTCTGGCTGTTCATGAAGAAAGTTGGTGAGTTCATCCAAGCCCTCAGATCCCTTGTACATCCCCCAGCAGAGGATATCGCCATCAGCGAGAATTGTTAAAATGTCAATCATGAGAGACGCGCCAAGGCGGTTCAGAAGGGCTTCGTTGGTCGTTGAGTCTGTGGTAGTGAGAAACGCCCAGAAGTATTCGGCATCCAGCATGGCCAGTGACGGATAAATCGTGAACCGAAGAATCACCTTGTTTTCAAGGAGGCGATCATAGCGTTTTTTCACCGAGGTAACCGACAGATTCAGCCTCCGAGCCAAAGCATGGAACGAAA
>JABXGX010000199.1 GCA_016550405.1 archaeon
AAGCCTAAGCTATTATTAATCTGATTGTCAAAATCGGATCGTCCCGTTCCAACAACCCTAGCACCGGCTTCCTTTGCTTCCCATGGCCAAATCTCTGGCAGTGGATTCGCACAAGCAAATACAATGGCATCTGAAGCCATTGTCGCCACCCACTCTTTCTTTATGAGTCCTGGCTTAGGGGCTGAAGCAGAGATACAGACATCCGCTCCATGAAGGGCATCACCAAAATTACCGGTACGTTGGTCCTCATTGGTTAGAATTGCCAAATCATATTTCTCGTGTTCATCTTCTTTCATTTGCTTCAAGTCTTCCCGACCCTTATAGAGCAAACCATCTCGATCACAGAGAATTATATTTCCTGCAGGAACCCCAGCTTCAATGAGTAATTCGGCTGTACAAGTGTTGGCTGCTCCAACACCTAACATGGCAATAGTTATTTGATTCAATTCTTTACCTACATGTCGTAATGCCCCTAATAGTCCCGCCAGAATAATCGTAGCCGTGCCCTGCTGGTCGTCATGAAATACAGGAATGTTCATATCAGTTTTCAAACGATGAAGAATGTTGAAGCATTTGGGTTTTGAGATATCTTCCAGGTTAATACCACCAAAACTGGGTTGCAAGAGTTTAGTAGCACGGATGAAGTTCTCTGGATCCTGCGTATTTAGGCAGAGAGGAATAGCATCAACACCACCAAGGTATTTGAAAATTAGTGCCTTCCCTTCCATCACCGGAAGCCCAGCTTCAGGTCCGATATTACCAAGGCCAAGGACACGGCTGCCATCAGAAACGACGGCAATAGTATTGGCCTTGTTTGTGTGTTCCCACACTTTTTCGGGATTGGCTTGAATATCACGGCATGGAGCTGCGACGCCAGGAGTATACCAAATGGCAAAATCGTCGAATCCACGAATAGTGCATTTGGGGATTGTCTGAATTTTTCCTTTATAGTAAGGATGGAGCTGCATGGCTTCCTTTGCTGGTTGTTTGGCTTTTTCGAGTAATTCTTCTTTAGTTGGTGGTCGATCAGCTTGAGTCATGTAATTGCATCTCGATACTAAATTTATCCCCTCTGTTGGGGTTTGAACAGTTTGACTCAAGAATTAAGTGTGTTTCTCTCCTTCGAGATTATGTCAAGAGGTAAAAACAAGTCGAGCGCAGTAATTCGTGGAAAAACATTGAGTAAAACTATGAAGTTGATGCACCAATGGATATTGGCTCAGATGTGGTTAATCGACTCCACATCAAATTAGCGATAATATCGAAGGTTTCAGTTACATTGATGCCATCTTTTGAACTGGTCTCTAGATAACCAGCCAATCCATTTAGTTTGGCATATTCGTGTCCATCTTGACGTTGTGTTGATGGAATATCAGCCTTTGTTCCGATCAGAATAATTGGAATAGTCTGTGTGTTTTCACGAACAATCTCTAACCATTCATCAAGATGATAGAAGGTGGTAAGCCGTGTGAGATCAAAGGCCAGAATACACCCCATTGCACCACGACAATAGTGAGGCATCAAAAAGCGGAACCGTTGTTCTCCTGCGAAATCCCAGATGGCTAAGGTGATAGTTACACCCTCAACTTCGATATCGCGTGTAGCAAAACCTGATCCCACTGTCATACGCTGATCTAGATAGTTACCGGTGAGGTACCGATGAATTAGTGTTGTCTTGCCAACCCCACCTTCTCCAACTACAATTAACTTTAGAACTGCTTTTCGGGGCAGACTTGCATCTCCAGAAGATACCCAACCTACTGGGTCTTGCTGCACGATTTACCACCATCTTACTCCTCTGGTTCAACAGTACCATTATGGGCTAGTAATTTAGCTGATTTTCCGCTGGAATTGCTTTCGATCCCCATCGGTCCTCTCAAGAAGAGGATTGTGTGGTAAGAGGAGTTCAGTTAGACTGCCTCCTGGGTACTTCTTAAAGCCTATCCACAACTGTTTAGAAAAACCATTTTTCTTGCGATTTTCTGGAATAAGATCTTTACAGTTCACTTCTGGGCAATGCGATTTGCAATTAATGCTGCGATTGCCCCTGCTCCGATTCCATTGTCGATGTTCACGACAGCTAAACCAAGTGAGCAAGATTGCAACATCGAAATTAATGCACCAAGCCCTTCTCCACCCAGCCCATAACCTGTAGAAATGGGAAGACCAATAACAGGAATATCAACAAGTCCTGTTACTAGCGAGGGGAGAGCGCCTTCCATGCCAGCTGCAACTATTAGGACATCAATTCCCTGTTCAATCATCTCCGTTAGTTCAGGAAAAAGCCGATGGACACCAGCCACGCCTACATCATAAGCCACAAGGACTTCGCAACCCATTTGAATAGCCATAGCTTTCGCCGCTTCAGCTACACGCCGATCTGATGTTCCTGCGGCGATGATACCAACCTTTCCACCCGTTGATTTTGGCAGATATCCTTGTTCCTGTAAGACCACCATGGAACCCTCTCCGTATACATTGATGTCATATTTCTTTTCAAAGTGTTTTCTGGTCGCGTTAATTTGCTCACTCGATAACTGGCTAAGTAACAGCACAGGCTTGGCCTGTAATCCAGCGTTAATTATCTTTTTGAGATCCGGGATGCTCTTGTTCCTAGCAAAGACAACTTCAGGAATACCTTTTCGCGTTTCACGAGATACATCTAATTTGGCTAGATGTGCGATTTCAACAATGTTAAAAAGTCGTAGTTGTGTTTCTGCTTCTTTGACTGAACAGTCGCCACGAGCGACTTTTTCTAAGATTTCCCGAAGTTCAGATACCAAAAGTATCACCCGTTGGAGATAGATAGACCAAGCATATTAAAAGTTGAAGATTTATCAAATTTGGTGGGATTGTCGATGGCAAGTAAGAAAATCCTTGTGATAGATCCACAAATGGCAGGTATTGCTGGGGATATGTTCGTAGCAGCCCTCCTCGACCTTGGCGCAGATACAAAGAAAGTAATTGCCGCCATGGAAAAAGCCGCCCAGTATATCCCTGATTGCAAACGGGTGAAGGTGATCCCTCAACAAGTTACTCGGAGTCATATCGGCGGATTATACTTGGAGATTCAAATAGAAGAAACTTACAAAACTCGTCCAGGGAAAGTCTTACTTGACGCAGTCCAAGCAATGGTTAAAGACCTTAAACTTTCTTCAGAAGCAGCAGCTTACGCCAATCGAGCGATTCGCCATCTAGTAGAAGCTGAAGCGTCCGTTCATCGCCATCCACCTGAAAAGGTCCATCTTCATGGTGCAGGATCGGTTGATACAGTTATGGATATCATTGGTGCAGCTGTAGCATTAGAACAGCTTGAGATTGTGAACCCGAAGACAACAAAATATTTTGTATTGCCAATTGCAGTTGGTGGAGGAACATTTCTTAGCGGACATGGACAGCTTGCTGCACCAGGTCCCGCTGTTACGCACATCCTGTCAAATGCTAAACTAGTTTTCAAGGGAGGTCCGCTTCAACGCGAATTAACTACACCTACAGGGGCATCTCTTTTAGCGGCTTTAGACCCAAGTTCAGTACCTGTATATCCAACCATGCGCCCCTTAGCGGTCGGGTATGGCGGAGGAACCGGAGAATTACCTGAAATTCCCAACCTTCTTCGACTAGTAATCGGAGAATCCCTTCCCGAATTCCGGTTTTATCAGGATCAAGTTATTATTCTCGAAACCAATGTCGATGATGTATCCGGGGAAACCCTCGGTTATGTAATTAATCGATTAATGCAAACGGGGGCAAAAGATGTCACAATTCTACCAACAGTGACAAAAAAGAATCGTCCGGGTCATCTGATTTCAGTTATTGCTGCACCTGAGAACGAAGAGACTCTCACACATCTACTGCTTGCTGAAACTGGAAGCCTCGGTGTTCGGGTGTTCCGAAGTGATCGCCATCTCCTCGCCAGAGAAATGCATGATGTACGAATTAAAGTTGACAACCAAGATGTAACTGTCAGCGTAAAAATCGCTACTGACCGTACCGGAGCTATTCTCCAGGTCAAAGCTGAATATGAAGATGTGAAAAAGGCTGCAGAAAAGAGTGGAAAATCATTAGCCCAGATTGCTCAAGAAGCCGAATCAATGGCTCGCCAAAAATTCAGAAAGAAGGGAAAATAGAGATAATGGCACAAAAGAGTTTGTCTAGCCTTAGTGAAAAACGAGTGAGGGTCGTTACTCGCTTTCAAGAGCTTGAGAGTGTAGTGGTAGCGTTATCAGGTGGTGTCGATAGCGCTGTTGTTGCCGCCTTAGCATTTGAAGCATTGAAGGATAAGGCATTGGCAGTGACCTTTGATTCGCCCCTAATTACACCTGAAGAGATTGATGACGCTCGTTCAGTAGCGAGAACCATTGGTATACGCCATCAGGTTCAACCTATTGATGAACTTAAAGTTGAATCCATCGTTACAAATTCAATGCAAAGATGTTATCAGTGTAAGCTTCACCGATTCCGGCAAGCACGAGTAATTGCCCTCAAACTTGGAATTGAATCGGTTGTTGATGGGTCAACTAAAAGTGATGAGGGGGAATTTCGACCTGGACTGCAAGCTATTGATGAATTAGGGATCATTAGCCCGTTACGTGAAGCAGGGATAAACAAGTCTGAAGCAAGGCAACTCGCTCGAGAGTTTGGGCTTCCTGTGGCGGATAAGCCATCCAACAGTTGTCTGGCAACACGGATTCCCTACGATGAGCCCCTAACTGAGGAGCGCCTTTCTCGTATTGCCGCAGCAGAAAAAGCCATTCATGATATTATCGATGTTGGTATATTACGAGTTCGCGATCATGGAACCCTTGCGCGTATTGAAGTATCCTCTGAGAACATACCTCGAATCCTAGAAAGTGAAGTCGCTCAACACATTGTGCAACAACTCAGTACAATTGGCTATGAATTTATTACGGTTGATCTCCGGGGCTACCGATTTGGCAGCTTTGACGAAGACCAAACCCAAACTGAATAAAGCCCTCGAGGTGTAAGCGAAACATAGAGACTAGCTTTCATCGTGGTTTATGTGGAATGCGAGATATCGATAGACAGTGAGAAAAACTTGCCAAAAGAGCATCAAATCACTCGATGACATGTTCGAAGAGATAATGAATCATGATTAATTTTCACGTTTAATTCATAGCTTAGCAGCATTGAATGCGGCAAAAGGCGTTAAGAGCTCTTCGGCAGTGAGTGATCCATGATTAGAAATCAGCCCATGACTAGGGAGAAGCCCCCAAGGTTCACTTGAATCATTTTCGCGTTCGACTCTTAATGTTGCACCATCTCGCCCAATGAGAAGCAAATCTCCCAGTCGTTGGATTATTCGTTTTGAACTTGGAACGGGAAGTAGCTTAGCGTGATTGAGATCTTTTTCGTCGAATATTAGTGCCCGATCCTCAACATGTTCTATGAGCCATTGTTTTAGTTTTCGTCGTTTACTGGCGGTTTGGCAATAGAAGTGATTGATTCGACCAGAATGACCGGGGGGAACTTTCAGGGTATCTTTGACTTCTTCGAGTTGGTCTTGATATAAGACAATTGTCTGGTCTTCTTGAAGTGAATTTTGTCCATGATCGGCACATAATATTATTGTAGAGTGTTTAGCTTGGGATGTGGGAAGACCTTCAAAGAAGGCACGCAATTGTCGATAGCATGCATTGCATCCAGCTTTGAATTCTGAAGATTTGGGTCCGTATTTATGTGCCAGTGTATCAATTTGGGGGAGATAGAGTGTCACAAAGAGCTGTTGACTCGGGAAGTAGTCAAAGACTCGGCGCACCATTCCAAAGGCGTCAATGAAACCATCGAAGGAGACAACATTCTCTCTTTGGACATAAAATCGCCCAAGGCCAGTTCCTGGAATCTCCCGAGGTAGAACTTCCGCGACT
>JABXGX010000200.1 GCA_016550405.1 archaeon
AACATTGGAAATGAACTCAAGTTCAGTAAAATTCAACAACAGTCACGGAACCTGATCCCCATTATCTTAGCGGAAAGTCTAGGGGCAGCGCTCCTCGTATTCACTCTTGTCTTTCTCTGGCTTCGTGACCCAATACCTGCCGTACTCTTAGCCGGGTTAGCCAGTGCGACTGCGCCTGCCGCAACCGCAGATGTAATCTGGGAATTCAAAAGCCGGGGGCCAGTCACAGATGCGGTGATGTTCACGTTAATCATCGACGATGTTATCGCAATTATCCTTACCAGCATCACAATGAGTGTTGTATTGGTGTTTCTTGTCCCAGCAATTTTACCGTTGCCGCTTCTACTTGCTGCACCAGTAATTGAAATCGGTATGTCCTTGGCCTTAGGTGCAGGGGTTGGCTTCCTTCTTGCGTTTGTCTTAAGTCGTGTGGAAGATCATGGACGGTATATCCTTTTGTTAGTTAGTGTGATTCTCCTTGTTATTGGGGTTGCCGAATTTTTCCATTTTAGTTCTCTTCTCTCTTGCATGATCTTGGGGATAGTGGTGGGTAATCGTGTTCCGAAGCAGGCCCAAGAACTGAGTCATGAGGCAGAAAAAATCATTAGCCCTGTAATACTCTTTTTCTTCGTGCTCTTTGGGGCTGGGATGATCGACCCCGCCGTGATAACAATGGGAGGCCTATTCATTGTTACAACGACAGTCCTCTATTTAGTTGGGCGAGGGGTGGCGAAATATTTTGGAACGCGATTAGCAGCAAATTTTGGTGATAACCCTCCGTCAGTGAAACGGTACCTTGGATTATGCCTCTTTAGTCAAGCCGGTGTTGCCTTGGGATTGAGTGTGGTAATCGCGAATCAGCTAAATCAGCTTGGGTTTCCCAATTACGCTTTTCTCATTGTTAGTGTTATTGGGATTTCAACGCTTATTTTCCAAATCTTTGGACCCCTTGCGCTTAAATTTGCCATCCATCGTGCTGGTGAAGCCCATAATAATTCGGATCAAAACCTAATGGATCAAAATGCAACCGAAAAGAACAGCACCTTGAATTAACTAGACACATTAAATGGTTCGAGTCAATGATTTTTTTACATTATACAAACTTCTGATGCATTTTGAAGATGAATTTACAATTTTTCCAAGAGAGGAAAGGTTCAAAGAGGTTAATATCTGAACAGATACTGGTGTTGTGAATGGTGGGAGCACCACATGAGATTGCTATTGCCTCGTTTTTTCTTTCCGGCTTAGTGGCGATGATCATCATGGCATTCATCACCGCAGGAATCTGGAGCATTCAGAAGCGACGCTATCAAAAGAAAGCCGATAAACTGGGTGTTGTGGTCGATTTCTCAAGTAAAGAGTCGTCAATTGATCCCTATGCGATTGAGGGGTGTGGGTATTGCATTATATTTGTGGTCATTATTATTTTAGGGGCATTAGGCATTTCGTTACCCATTATTTTGCCAGGAAATGTCCAGACGCTTCTTTTGCTCATCGTGGGCCTTGTGTTCGGGGGTCTTTGTTGGGGTGTTTCAATCTGGAGTGTCTATTATATGTACAAGATTCCCGCGAAATTTCAAACAATCATAGATGAAGCACTGGAAATGCCTGGAACATAACTCAGGTTGAACCGCGGATTACTTCTCTGGCTCTGGTTATCCATATTTGGGGCTTCTGAAACGTCAAGGCCTCATTTTTCACACCATCTTCTAGAACATTGTCGTAGCACACTAACAGTCAGGAATGGTGATGGTGGAGAGAGAGCGTTGCTACTTTGATGGGCTGTGCATTGTTTCTTTGAGAAGGAGGGAGATAAGTAATGCGAGAAGGTTGAGTACAATAAGGAGTATCATGGCCCAGAAGAAGGAAAAGAACAGAGAATTGGCCAAGTCCATTGCGAGGATGAGGACGATGCCACCAGCCTGTCCAAAGATCATGAGAACTCCAGCGGAGGTGCCTTCGGGAATGGGTGTGGTCATTTCAGCACCGGTTTGTAATCCGAGGGGTAATGCAGGCATGAGGAAAAATCCTAACAAGAATGCAGATGCCAGTAGTACGGTGTAATCGGGATGATAGGCCAGTATGAAGGTGAAGGGTATGGCAAGTAAGAGGGAGAGGATGATAAACGGTTTACGGCGCTCATATTTATCAGATAAAGTAGGAATGATGACCGCTCCGATGATGCCCCCTAGAATCATCATAGCCCCCACTATCCCTGCTTGCGTGATATCCACTACCCGTCCTGCAAGAATTTGTTCAATCCAGGTGGCAACGCCATTAAAGATGCCCATGCCAACGAAGAAAAGGACTATTAGGATAATGAATTGTTTGATTCCAATGATTTGACGGAGCCCTGTGGTCATCTTTTCGTCTTCGGGTTCATCGAGTTCAGGTGGGGATGGTGGACGCTCTTTGGCGATAAACAGAAACAGAACCGCGGCAATGACAGCGACTACTGCATAGCTGACCATGGTGTAAAAGAACCCGATGCCGACAACAGCAAAGGGTGTGACTAATAATCCAAGCATGATTCCTAGGAAGATTGCCATGGTTCCTAATCCCGTAGCAATGCCTCTTTCTTTGGCTGGAAACCAGCGGCGCGCAATTTTGGTGGGACTGTTAAAGACAAAGGGTTGGCCAATCGCTATGCCGGCCGAGAAGATCAACAAGTAGAGATAGTTGGGCGCAAACACACGAAATACAGCAAACAAAGCGGTGATTATTGCTCCGATGCCAGCGGCGTACCGAAAGCCCTTACTGTCGATAAGATATGCTGAGGGAATGGAGACCGGGATGTAGACCACCATGAAAATCAGGGAAAGCAGAGCCACATCAAGCTCCGTAACTCCATAAAGGCTGGCAACCAGTGAGGAAATCGGTGCAAAAGTAATCCATAAAATCTGCGTAACTGCTGCGATGAACATAAACACTAACAAGACAATCCATCGATATCCATACACAATAGGTTCGTTTGATTTGGCCAAGATAAGCCCTCCTTGACAACGTTGTCTACGACCAAAAACCATAGACTAGCACAGACAATTGGGCAATGAGTGTCTAAAATACCTAGCTATTGTTGTTTTCGACGTGATATCCACGGAGAAAATGGGAAAAACCGGGTCTGTTCAGATGAAATGTACGGTTGGCGCATGTATTTTTCTGAGTGTTATTCGCTGCTTTTGAGCTTCGAAACAAAGATGTTGGCTCTACTTTTACGTTAACCCAGCCTCCACTCTATCGAGCCATTCGCTTACCAGACTGTTGAACAATTTTGATTGTTCCAGTTGGAGCGCATGACCGGCTTGGTCGAGTACCGCGAAGGTCGCTCGGGGATAATTCTCAAGAATAGTAAAGGCATCACGATATCCCACCCAATGATCTTGGCGACCAACCAGAATCAGTGTTGGTTTGTTAAATCTAAATGAGGTCGGATTGAGAGTGAAGCTGAATTTGTCCTTTCGTGGGTCCAATCGTGCTAGAAACACAGTGTCAGCGATTTTCACCGCGGGGATCACTTCTTGGGAGTAGCGATGCCAATGATTGCGTGTCTGCATCACTGCCACTTCCATGAACCCTTCACGATCTTGTGGGCTTAATTCTGCCAAGAATTCATTCTCTCGTGCGAGCACCGTTTTTGCGGGAAGGGTTCTTTTTTGGGGATTTCCAATAGTACGGGGCACGATTAACAGAAGCCCGTTTACCAACTTGGGTTTCTTATGGACTAGCCCTTGTGCAAGATACCCCCCATAGGACAACCCAGCGACGACAAACTGTTCCTCAGGGATGATTTTATCGATAAAACCAAACAGGAGCTGTAAGACATCATTCGAGCTTTTTATCCAATCCCTTCCAGGTGTGTTCCCATGGCCCGGTAAATCAGGATAGAATCGTTCCCAGCCCTTCCGGGACTTGAATAGCGGTTCCATGGATCTAACCATTGATCGATGGTCCAGGGTAGAGCCATGGAGTGAGATAATCGGGCGACCTTCTCCATAGACTTTGTAATGAATTGGTACATCTCGCACTTTGCATATCATCGACTAAACCTCACTTGGTTATCTAAATAATAGAAACAGGTAATTTGTTTTGTGATACTAATTGTTGGACTTATCTTTTAGAATAATTGGCTTTCATGCTGTAGGCGCTGACCCAGGTTTCTCAGAAAGTCAAAGAAATAGCGGAGTGCACAAAGATGCTTGGTCGCATTCACTTTGGGTATCCTATTGTTTGGGCGAACAGGATCCGCTGATTAGCGCGTAACTTAAATTTCGTGTGGAGCGTCACCGTATCACAGTTATGGAACCAGCTAGCGAGCCCTTCAGATGCGGCAAAGAGGTTGATGTTTTGGGCTATAAAGCCGGTATCAGTGTAATAGTACGATTTCTGCACTTCGGGATCCCCAATGCTTGGGTCTGGTTGATTGGGTCCCAGATCATAGCGCGAAAAGTCGGCAACATAGAAAATATTGACTGGCGTGTCGCTTGTGAGGCTCGCAGCCCGATGACCGCAGGACAGCGCCCGAACGTCCTCGGCGGAAACAGGACTTAGTTGGTGGGGAATGGCTTCATACAAATAGAGCCCATCCTTTAAAGCCACGTACAGATCAATTTCTTGAGAATTACTTGCTGACGGCGCAGTCCGTCCCGGTTTGCTAAAAGCTGCCTTTTCACGGTTTACGCCAAAGGCGGCCCAGAGGAGGTTGGAGAGCACCTGCAGCGGAAGTTCTTTGGACCCAATGTTTCGATTCGTCTGCCTTAATTGCAAGGCCTCAAGTACCGGTTTCCCACCTTTTTTCTCAGGTTCTGGTAAACTAATTGGCTTCAATTTACATACCCCATCATCTACTCTTGGTCCCATTTCCGGTAGACCGCTTCAATTCCATCACCGACAACTTCGATGTCAGTAATTTCACCCATACCCGCCTCATAAAGCCAACGGACATGATCAATAGTATGAGGATCGACGCCAATACATCGAGCCGCTGTCGCGTCAGCGGCGACCGGGTCCACACTGGCGATGATGGTATCCATTTTCACGGGAGTTCCACTCCAAGGACCCCGCCCGGACTTGCCATAGAAGCCATCAATCACACTAAGAGTTGGTGGCAGAGTCTTGCAGATATCGTAGACGAAGTTGTTCGTACCGAGTTCGTGCAAGTCGTATTTGTTACGGGTGGTGAGCATCCCAAACATATTCTTCAACCCCATCGTAATCGTGGTATGGTGCAACGTCTTCATGGAGGGCACCGTGATAATCGCGGATTCGACGGCGAGCCGAGCCACCTTAAACGTCGGCAGTGCCCGGTGATCCTTGACCTCGAGTTCAACCTTATCGTTCAGCTTCCGCATGTTGATATACTCAGACCCCAGTCGCTCAATGACCTCCATAATACCAGTCTCAATGATAGCAACGTCTGGTGAAGTGGTTCCCCCCTCTGTCTCAACTACAATCGCCTTCTTGCCCAGGTCTTGCACCTTCCTAATCACGGCTTCCACCACAATGGGATCCGTGGTAATACCGGTCTCGAAGGTGTCGCTAGTAATTAGATTGGGTTTCACCAAGACCGTATCATATGGCTCAAGGACCTCCTCGTATGGAATTAAGTCCAGCGCCCGAAAGACTGGTTCAAGTCCACGTTCGCCCCGCACGACAGCTACCAATGACATAGCGCTATGTACTGAGCATCTGATATTAAAATCCAATTTCGATTCTAAGAAATTTCAGAGAACTCATTTTGCTTTTTTTGGTTTTTGTAACATTTGCTGGCGATATTTTTCTAACGCGGTTGTTCTCTCCTCGGTGAGTTGGAGAAGGTGTGGTGAATTTTCTTAACCAACGACGCATCCAAGAACACACCATTAGTGTACATGTCGTAAAATTTGTATATATTATTCCGAAAGGCTTTTACGCCATCACAAGGGGGGTGTGTGTCGTTGTTCATGTTAGCGTCGAATCAGTGAAAGGCAAAATTGTAGCGGGCGAAGAGATTGAGTTCATCCAAACAGGTTATTGATGTTGCTAGGAGAAAAGTAATTTCAGGCCGTCCCAGTGACTCACTTCAAACGATAGCCAAGAGTATGGTAGACCATTGGATTAGTAGTATTGTCATCATAGAACGCGGGAAACCCGTTGGAATTGTGACGGATGGGATTTTATTCCGGCTCATAGCGAAAGGACGTAATCCCTTGAAACTTCTGGCTAAGGATGTTATGGCTCGCCCGGTGGAGACAATCCGCGAAGATGTAAGCCTAGAAGAAGCCGATGAGGCATTTCGAAAAACCAAGGTGAAACGCTTAGTGATAGTAAACGATGCAGGGCAGGTTAAAGGCATTGTCAGCAAAAAAGACATTGATCGCTTTGCCGCCTACTCGCTTGCTGAAAAGCTTCTCCATCATCGACACGAAGTATTGGATTGATTATAGCTTCACTGATAGGCAACCACATCTCTTATTACTAATTCTCGAGTTTTCATCTAAGAAATAAGGCGCGGGTTTCAGAGGGTTAGGTTCGAACCTCTAGTATCTCGGTAATCTCACCCAAACCTGTTGAGATCTGTAATGTTATTCCGGTTGTTTCTTTATTGCCGAAAAGACGGTCAAATGGACAACGTGTCTATGTTCAATTTTGATGAACTGGCGGCTTAGTGTTTCTTCAAGGAGCTCCTTATCAAATTTTACCGTATTACTGATGCCTTGGTGCTCGATTTTTTCCATATATTGTCCAATTGACAGAGGATCCTTGTATTTATGGATAAGCGCGGATGGAACCCCCAAGATGAGTCTTCCTTGGGGTTTCTTTGGCTTTTATTTATTTCACGATTAAACTCAAGTCTCTCGACACATCATGACACTTGATTGCAATTAATCAGTAAATGCATTTTTTGGTTCAGCCTCAACAACCGCGATAACTGAAACGTTAGGCCACTTCTGTGTTCTCTGAAGGTTTGTCAGAGTTCCTTTGCACTTTGAGGCTGGTGTTAACCTAGGGAAACAGGCTTCCGATGAGCACTAATGCTCCTGCGATGATAAAGGCGGTCGCCGCGACATAGGTGATGGTTGTTGTGCTTAGGTATTTGCGGGCTCGATCACCCACGAAGACGCCAATCCCATTCACGAGCGCTAGAGCCAGGAACGCAGCGATGAAAACTAGGAGTAGTTGTCCTGTGGTTGCAGCAAGGAGAATGACGATTAATTGGGTTTTATCGCCTAACTCGGCCAAGAACAAGAGAATAAATGCCCGTGCCCAAACCCGCGTTCCACGTGTTGGAGTCGACTTTTCGGGGTCCTCATTTCGTCTAGCTCTGTATATTGAAAATATGCCCAGGATTATGAAGCTAATGCCAGCAATTATTTGGATTAAAAAAAGAGGAACGAAGACTGCGATAAGGGTTCCAGCAAGGACTCCAATCGCTGTGACCGTCAAAAGCCCTCCAAGCACTCCAAGATACACTTGATACGGTTTGCCTGTGTTAGCAGCGAGAGCAAAAGTGACCAGTTGCGTCTTATCCGCTAGTTCCGCAATGAGAACTAAAGCAAAAGATGTGAGAAATAGTGGCACAAACACGGCGCTCACACGCTCTAACCGCTAAAAGGAACTCAAATTAAAAGCCTATCTTTTTTACGAGGTGGTGTTTCGTTATTTCGCTAAGTTTATAATTTAAGCAAGCCTAGTTTTTTTTAGGCACACCTAAAAAATAAGCGCTGCCAATCAAAACGGATGTCGAAACATATATGATTGCTGGGTTTGTCATTGCTCTTCGCGAAGGTCTTGAAGCCGCCCTGATTGTGGGGATTGTGTTAGCTTTTCTTGCCCGAACCGGGGGTTCTCAAAGGTATTGGCAAGTCTTTGCTGGGGTGATCTCTGCAATCATTGTAAGCATAGCCTTAGCATTTGGATTTCAGTGGTTAGCTGGTGGATTTAGTGGACCTAGTGCTGAAATCTTCGAAGGAATCACGACACTGGTCGCCGCCGGTTTGTTAATTTCCATGATTGTGTGGATGGACCGAAAAGGACCGTCTCTTCAAATGGAACTTGAACAGAAAACCGCCGCCACAATGACAGCCACCTTGGGCATCTTCTTGATTGTTTTCATCGCTGTGCTCCGAGAAGGTGTAGAGACCGTACTGTTCCTCTCCGTGCTTCCTCTAAGTGAAGGCACTATTTGGCTCGGTGCCCTCTTAGGCTTCGCGGTGGCAATTGGCGTTGCCTACATCTATTTTGCCGGAACAAAACAATTCAGTCTTCGAACTTTCTTTCAAATCACCAGCATTTTTCTTATCTTCTTTGCTGCCGGAATGATTGCCTACGGTATTCATGAATTACAGGAGGCAGGAGTAGTTCCGATTCTCATTGAACATGTGTGGGATATTAACTTCATACTTCCCGAAAATAGCCCCCTCGGATTAGTGTTGAAAGGACTGGTAGGATATAATGGGAA
>JABXGX010000029.1 GCA_016550405.1 archaeon
ACTTCCAACCAATCAAATCCTTGAGTTCGGTCAAGCCTTCAGCTACGATGTCGACGCCTTTGACTTCTCAGGAATCGCCTCATATTGGCTTAATGACACAACCCACTTCGCGATTGACGGAACTGGAGGTATCAGTAATGTCACTGGACTGCTGGTCGGAATTTATTGGGTTGAAATTCGCGCTTATGATCCATATACACACTTTGTTGCTGCCACCTTCAAGGTCACCGTCCAGGATACCACTCCCCCCGCTTGGAATGAAGTGCCTTCCAATCAGTTCTTGGAGTTTGGTCTTGCCTTCTCTTATGAGGTCAACGCGTCAGACTATGGGGGAATCAGCTCGTATTGGGTTAACGATACAGCGCATTTCGCAATTTCCGTTGATGGACTCCTGACGAATGCAACTGGTCTCACCGTGGGAATCTATGGTGTCGAGCTTCGGGCCTATGACCCTTCTAACAACTACTGCACCGCCATCATCCAAGTCATTGTCCAAGATACCAATGACCCCACGTGGGACGAATCTGCTACAGACCAACAGTTCGAGTTAGGAGATATGTTTAGCTATAATCTCAATGCCTCTGATCCCTCAGGGATTAGTCAATGGTGGCTCAATGATACTACCTACTTCACAATTGACAGTACTGGCCTGATAACCAATGTGGGATTGGTTCCCGTGGGCTTTCATGCCCTTGAGGTTCGCGCCTATGATCCTTACAGCCGATTTTGTTCGGCGGAGTTCACAATTACCGTTGAGGATACGGTGATGCCAACCTGGGGTGTTTTTCCAACGAATCAGATCTTTGAATTTGGGGATAGTTTCAGTTACGTGTTGGATGCTTCAGACCTTGGGGGAATTAGCACCTATTGGATTAACGACACCAGTCATTTCATCATTGATGCTAACGGGCGCATTTCTAGTATTCGCAACTTACCGGTCGGAACATACGGACTAGAAGTCCGCGCTTATGATCCTTCCAATAACTACTGTCAAGCCTTCATCCAGATTTCAGTTGAAGACACCACCGCCCCTGCGTGGGATGCAACGCCAACCGATCAAGTACTCGCACCTGGAGAAGCCTTAGACTACCAATTATCTGCAACCGATTTGTCCGGTATTCATCATTGGACCATTAACGACACAACGCACTTCACTATTTCGGGGACTGGCCGTATCACCAGTAATGACTCCTTAGAATCCGGTATCTACGGTATTCATGTAGCTGTCTCTGATCCCTATGGCAATACGCAAACCGCCACATTCACTGTCACAGTCCTTCCTCCAGCACCACCTGTGGTTCCTGGCTTCCCCATCGAAGCTATCGTATTGGGCTTGCTGGCCGCGCTTGGTCTCGGAGTGCTCATTCGGCGACGAAGGAAGTGAATCCTGCTTGCTTTCCCCAGTGTTTAGGCTTCACTTTTTCAGTTGTTATGATGTCTTTTCATTAAATTCGAATACTTGTGTGTTATTACTAACAAATGGCTTGAAAGGCGATTTGTTTAACATCTTTTTTTGAAATCCAATCATCCTAATTGGTGATTTTTCTCCAGTTATTATAGAGAAAAGTTTATATAAACGATATTTGATTTAAATTTTTTTATAACAATACAAAATAAAAAAGTGGGGCTTAATGCTACAGCTTGTAATCGATCTTCCACTTCTGTTAGTCGTCAGCCTAGTCGTTGTATTGACAGTGATAAGTGCAGAAATCCAACGGCGTCTAGGTATTCCGCAGGTTCTCGGTTTTATTCTGACAGGAATTATTTTGGGTCCACTCGTTCTTGGATTAATTGACGAAAGGCTTCTCGCCCTTGCACCTGTAGTTACTGCTGTAGCTCTTGGCTTCATTGGTTATAACATTGGACACGAACTCAAATTAAGTGTGGCTCGTCGTCAATCTCGTAACCTGTTACCCGTTATTTTGGCTCAGAGTTTTGGACCTGCCCTTCTCGTTTTTGGTTTAACACTAATCTGGCTGAAAGATCCGGTTCCTGCGCTACTTTTAGGTGCACTCGCCAGTGCTACAGCACCTGCAGCCACTGCTGATGTAATTTGGGAATACAAAAGCCGTGGACCCGTTACGGATGCAGTCATGTATACGCTAGTGCTCGATGATGTCATTGCCATTGTTCTTACCAGTATTACAATGAGTATAGTGTTAGTATTGCTCGCCCCGGCATTATTACCATTACCTCTTCTCCTTGCCACGCCCGTGATTGAAATCGGAGGGTCACTCCTCCTCGGAGCTGGTGCAGGGCTTGTGCTTGCGTACGTATTGAAACGAGTAGAAGACCATGGACGTTATATCCTCCTGTTAGTGAGTGTAATTCTTGTCCTTATCGGCATTGCTGAGTTTTTACACCTGAGTTCTCTACTAACATCCATGGTGTTGGGAATTGTCCTCGGGAATCTTTCACCCAACCAAGTACACGATTTGAGTCATGAAGCAGAAAAAATCTTTAGCCCTGTAATTCTCTTTTTCTTCGTGCTTTTTGGCGCCGGAATGGTTGACCCATCCGTTTTAGCAATTGGCGGCGTAATCCTTATTGTCACTACTATACTCTATATCATTGGTCGCGGAATTGGAAAATATTTGGGGACGCGGTTAGCTGCGAATATCGGTGAAAATCCGCCAACCGTTAAACGGTATCTCGGGTTATGCCTATTTAGCCAGGCCGGGGTCGCCGTGGGATTGAGCGTGGTCATCGCGGACCGATTAACCCAACTAGGCCTACCCCATTATGGTTTTCTCATTGTAGGTGTTATTGGCATTTCGACGTTAATCTTCCAAATCTTTGGCCCCCTCGCACTAAAATTTGCCATCCACCGCGCCTGTGAAGCGAATAAAAATGGTGCTA
Organism: archaeon; assembly: GCA_016550405.1. The sequence goes on from JABXGX010000029.1 coordinate 2,860, forward strand.
AAAATCAAATGGATCCAAATTCAGCAGGAATAGATGACAACTTGAATAAACCTGATTTATTAACTGGTCCGGGGCAATAATATCACTAAATTATAACCTGTTTTGGTTGATTTCAAAGCCAGATGTGTAATTTCTAACAGAGGGGGTTAAAGATGATTTGCTATACCTCCTCCCACGTCCTTTAGAAGAGGGCAGGAGAGAACGATGTTACTGTGTTTTGCTGTGTATTGTTTCTCTAAGAAGGAGTGAGATCACTAATGCGAGAAGGTCGAGTCCGACAAGGAGTATCATGGCCCAAAAGAATGAGAAGAATAGGGAATTGGCCAAGTCCATTGCTAGAATAAGGACGATGCCACCGGCTTGTCCAAAAATCATGAGAACTCCAGCCGAGGTGCCTTCGGGAATGGGTTTTGTCATTTCAGCACCCGTTTGTAATCCAAGAGGTAATGCAGGCATGAGGAAAAATCCCAGCAGGAATGCGGATGCCAGTAGTACGGTGTAATCGGGATGATAAGCTAGTATGAAGGTGAAGGGTGCAGCGAGTAGGAGGGAGAGAATGATAAACGGTTTACGGCGCTGATATTTATCAGATAACGTGGGAATGATGACCGCTCCGATGATGCCTCCTAAAATTATGGTAGCACCCACTATCCCGGCTTGTGTGATATCAACCACCCGTCCGACAAGAATTTGTTCAATCCAAGTGGCAACACCGTTGAAGATACCCATCCCGACGAAGAAGAGGACTATTAGGATCATGAATTGTTTAATTCCAATGATTTGACGCAGCCCTGTGATCATCTTTTCGTCTTTGGGTTCATCCGGTTCAGGTGGGGATGGCGGGTGTTCTTTGGCGATGAGTAGAAATAAAATCGCTGCAATGACAGCGACCACCGCATAGCTGACCATGGTATAAAAGAACCCGATGCCAATAACAGCAAAAGGTGTGACTAATAATCCCAGCATGATTCCAAGAAAAATAGCCATAGTACCTAATCCTGTAGCAATGCCCCGTTCCTTTGCTGGAAACCAGCGCCGGGCAATTTTGGTGGGGCTGTTAAAGACAAAGGGTTGCCCAACTGCTATACCAGCCGAGAAAACTAACAAGAGGAGATAGTTGGGTGCAAACACACGAAATA
>JABXGX010000201.1 GCA_016550405.1 archaeon
CGTTGGTTCGTTAATAGGGATTCATTTGTCATGTGGTTAATGCCTTCAAGCTAGTCCAGACGCTTTTCGTAGAAGTAACTCTCTTTATGTGTTACAGCGATCGGGTATCCAGAGGATTCATAGAGTGCTCGTGCCGCGTGATTTGGTTCAAGGACATGCAACGCAATAATGGTAAGACGGTCCTGAGCTGTCCATTCTTCAGTGGCTTTAAGCAGCAATTTCGCGAGCCCTTTGCGTCGAAACTCCGGTATGACATAGAGATTTTAGATCCAAGTTAGCGGTGGGGTAAATCGTCAGAAAGGTTCTCGGTGAAAGAGCCAGATGAGCCCAGCAGGCGGTCCTTTTTGGGTTTCTCCGATGAGGATCATATGGTGGAGATCGGACATGTCGAGGGGGTCGTTGGAATCGAATTCTTGGTATTTTTGTTGGATTTCTTCCACGGTGAGTGAAGCAGCGTTAGGCAGGGTGGTTTTGAAGGATTCGAGCTGACAGTAATCGAAGAAGGCTTGATCGGAGGTTCGATTCCATGGACGTATATGAAAGCTCAAAAGATATTCCTAGGTCTGAGGTTTTATAGAGGGTGCGTGGACCTTATCCATTAATAATTCAACTGTTAAGGGCCTCCGGTGAACGAATGATCGATATTTGGCTAGTCATTGGGTACAGTCTCATCATCATTCTCCTATGCATTATTGTCGTTGGTACCTCGGCGGTGTGGCCCTCACTTATTGGAGCGCCCTATGTCCCAACATCAAAAGGAACCGCACAAAAAATGTTGGAATTAGCCCAAGTCGATTCAAACGATACCGTCGCGGATTTAGGCTCTGGTGATGGCCGCATCATCATGATGGCAGCGGAGCGATTTGGTGCGAGGGCCTTTGGGATTGAAGCGGACCCCCTCCGAGTATTGTGGTCACGAATTGCGATTCGCCGTCGAGGTTTGAGTAATAAGGTTGAGGTAATTTGGGGCAACTTCTTTCACAAGAGTCTCGCGGATGCGACAGTAGTAACGGTGTACCAAGGACAGGAAATTAACAACCGGTTAAAAGATAAGTTCATACTTGAACTAAAGCCCGGAACCCGTGTGGTTTCCTATAGTTTTCCCTTTAATGATTGGACGCCGGTTGCGACAATGGAAAATCCACGTCTCTGGATGTACGTCGTTTGATGACCCTATAGTAAATGCCGAATCATTTTATGAGAGCGTTGGGGGTATACTTAACACTGTTAACTCAGTTCGCTGTGATAAAAATGCCAACAATTTTGTATGTGCAGACAAGCGACGGTCCGGAAAGACAGTATTCACCTCTCGTACTGGCCCAAACGGCCAAAGCAATGGACGTAGATGCAATTGTCTACTACCTCGGTCAGGGTCTACGGATCCTGAAGCCAGGAGCTGCCGAAAAAATCAAGATGGGTACATTTCCCAGTGTGGCCGATATGATTAAGGAAACCATCAAGCAAGGAATTCCTGTAATGGTGTGTGAAGCCTCCAAACAGATGCTCGGCTGGGAAAAGGTTGACCTCATCGAGGGCTGTAAGATTGTAGGTGCCGCAACACTAAATGATCTCGCGTTGGATGCAGACGCAACTATGTGGTTCTAGCCGAGAGTACACAAAGAAGCTCTCGCCCCGAAACATTGGTGCCCATGCGGGCAGTAAGACACGTGTGTGTGATTCCCAGAGAGATATAGCAAACTCGTATAGGTTCATGCCCAAACCTATGAGGATAGCCAGATTTGTCAATATCAGTTTGGACATAAAGGAGTTTCCTGATTCTTCTTGACTTGATTTCCTTCCTCAATTTGTTTTAGATTTAATTCTTTGATGTGTAGCTTAATTGAGCATCCCAAATATGGATATTAGAAAAGAGAATTGATTCCAAGTCTTTTTATTCTGGAACTTTTAATATATTCAAGAGGAGGCATCAGATGAGGGAAACCCAAAGTGCCAATGCTCTAAATCTGTGGGTATCAAGTACAAACAAACCATATCGCGTTCTAGTAATATTCTGGATTGTAATGGGATGCTTATTCATAGTTCTTGGAATCCAATCTGTTTTCACTTTCCATTACGTCCCAATATTTCCACTTTTAGATTTAATGTACCTTCTTTTTACGACCGGGTTTGGAATATTTTTCATCATCGGTGCAGTGTTTCTTGTTTACGATTCCAAATCCATTCATAACGACCCTTTTCCAGAAGCTAGCTCATGTGAACATTATCCAGACCAACTTGCTTATGATTGGTGCGCCATTTGTGGAACGCTTGCCTGTCCACAAGAGCTCGTTCGTATACAACAGAAAGTTTGGGGTATTTCTCCTGGTATGTTCGGATATGATGGAGTGGCCTGCCAAAACTGCGCACAGCGTCGGGTTAAACGATTTGTCATGTTTTTCACAAGTCTCCTCGTTCTGGGTTTCTTGCTCTTGATTCCTATCAGTATAAGATTGATAATGCTCGGACCAGTTCCCATCGCACTTGGTTTCACATTAGAAGTCATTTACCTAGGACTAGTTTGTCTCGTCGGATGGCTTTTGTGGAAGCTATGGCAAATTGTCACCACCCCATTAGCTCAACAGCCTGAACTGATGATTCCCCTTAAAACCCGCCTCGCAATAAGGGAAACTGTTGAAGTCTAAGCACAAGATATTTGGCCTAAGGCTGTGTGAGAAGTTAACTGAGAAAAAAACCGTGGAAATAGAAGAGAAAAGGCAAAGGCTATTCCTTTACAACCTTTGCGGCTTTGGGGCGCCCATTGCCTTCTTTGAGTTCGAACGCCACACTATCACCCGTGGTTAGGGTTACACGACCTTCAACGTCATCACCGTGAACAAAGACATCAGAGTCTCCGTTTTCGCGTTCGATGAAGCCATAGTTGCGTTCGGTGTCAAACCATTTGATTTTTCCATGTTCCATCGATATCACCTAGATTCAGATTCATGGTGCAAAGTAGCATATACGCTTGAGCGCTAATTTTCGAAAAAACTCGGAAACTAGAGTCAGGTGCTACTGTGAGCAGGACGTGTAGAAGGCTTATAGTCCTTTCTGTTGTGTATCAAAAACCGTTTTCACAATTTATTGACCAAGGGACGTAGTTTTGTGAATTGCGGATCAGTCTGAATGATGTCGAGTAATTCCCCGGAGAGGGCGTGGTTGAGGGCTTTTTGGAATTGGACGGTTGCTTCTTTGGTTTTCCCTAGTTCGATGAGGCTTAATGCGTAGTTGAGGTAAACGGTGGGTGCCGCCTCGTCGAGTTTAGTCGCCTTGGCATAGCATTTTTCGGCGTCTTCCCACCGTCCGAGTAAAATGTAGAGATAACCAAGGTTGTTCCAGTGGCGAGGATTATCGGGTTCAAGTTTAGCAATCCGTTGGGCGGTTTGGAGACCATTTTGGGGTTGTTGGTATTGCTGATAAATAGCGGTCAGAAAGGTGAGTAACTCGAGATTGTTTTTATCTTTCTCGAGGAGCTTCAAGATTTGCTGCTTCGCTCGTTCGGGGTTCCCACCAGCAAGCGCTGCGATTGACCGCTGGAAAAGGTCATTTTCGGCTCCCACGCCATCACCTAACCCTTAATTTACACTGGTCATGAATTTTAAGTAATGGGGTTGTCAAGTTTTTCTGAATATTTGTTGGTGAATTCGCAAAGAGTGGAGAATTAAATCGGGTCCTTTTTTGAAGCCATAATATATCACATTCTAAGGCATTAATAGCTTTGAATTTCTATGGTGACTCATAGTTTGGTAATAGGATGAACTACCGATGGGACTTCGAAGTATTGCGAATGATGACGCGGCAATTGAAGCTTACAAGGAGCAAATTAGCCGCTATACACAGCAGCTCGAAGCTTTGGGCTTCAGGTATCGACTCTATCTTAATGATGAGGAAGTGGTGGGGCTAGGGATCCTTGGGAAGGAACCGCTGCAACTTTTCAAACCGGTGGGAACGCCTCTCGCCCGGTTAGTAGTTCTTGATTATAAGCAGCCGATGAATGTGCTCAAAGCGTTTGCTGACGAGGTGTTGAGTCTAGCTAAAGAGCGCGAGGTAGAATATGCGTACCTGAACATCTCCGCCGAACATAAAGACCTAATTGGGTATTTACGGCGGATTGGATTTGAAGAATTAGCAAACCGATATGAGATGACACGTCCTCTTGACGAATCTTTTGTGGTAACAGATTTACTTCGGTATGAGCAACTTCAACGAAAAGACGTAAACAAGTTCTTTGATTGTATGAAAGAATTCATGAGTGGATCCCCAGACGATATACTGAATTTGGTAATGAAGAACTTCTCAGAAGTTCCAGAAGCGATACTGGATGCTTGGTATGAGGGCGTTCAGGCATATTTTGTGTATCACGAGGAGGAACTGATTGGAATCTTAGACCTTGTCCCACCGAACAGCTTTATCCAGAATATCGGAGTTTCGCCTGCACATCGTGGAAAAGGCTTTGGCACCGAAATGCTGCGATTTTGTTTGAACCTGTTCAAAGACAGGGGTGGCAAAGAAGCTGAGCTGGGCGTGCACGTGAAGAACAAACGGGCGATTCATGTCTATGAAAAACTCGGGTTTTCCGTTGATAGACAGATTCAGACACTCGTTTGGTGGAAGCCCAGCTAGCCTGCCGGCTTAAACCGAAGACAAAATTCTTCACTTCGCTTCAGGTCTCTGTCCCCTTTTATTCCCGAGTGAAATGTCCATTGATACTTGTTTGCTTCCGGACAGGTCGGTACAATGTCACGTTGGGTGTTCCATACGGACATGGACGCATTCTACGCGTCAGTGGAGCAATATCGACTGCATCCTGAATTTATTGGCGAACCCTTATGTGTAGGTCCGGACCCGAAGAAAGGGCAACGACGGGGTGTGGTTCGCGTCGCCTCATACGAAGCCCGTGCGTATGGAATTCATGCGGGCATGCCAGTTACTAAAGCCTACGAATTGTGCCCAGATGCTGTGTTTGTATTTGGCCCGTTTGTAAATTATGTGGAAGCCTCCGAAGAAGTCATGGAAGTATTACAGGAGTTTGCGGATGAACGACGTATTCGGAAGGCGAGCATCGACGAAGCATACCTTGAGGTTACAGAACGAGTAAAACAATATGCAGGACCCACGGAACTCGCATTGGAAATACAGCGGGCAGTACGAGAAGAAACTAAACTGCCCTGCTCAATTGGGATTGGACCCAACATGGCGGTGGCCAAAATCGCCACAGACCAGAATAAACCCCTAGGAATTACGCTCGTTCCACAAGATCCTGCGTCAGTGGCAGAATTCTTGGCGCCTTTAGATGTAACAGTCATTAATGGCATCGGACGCGTAAATGGCAACCGATTGAAAAAATATGGAATCACCACCTTAGGGCAAATCCAGCAGATGTCTTTGCAAGCCCTCTTGCCCATTTTTGGTAAAGGCGCTAAGTGGCTCTCAGATCGCGCATGGGGAATCGATAACCGGGGAATTGTACGAACTGGTCCCTGGCGACGAAAATCCATGGGGAATGAACGAACCTTTCCGAAGGACGTGGATGCCCAGTCGATGGGATTAGCTCGAGAAACCTTGGAGGGGTTATCGGCAAAGATTTGTGATCGGCTCCAGTCGAAATCTTATCATTTCCGAACCGTGACGGTGAAAATCCGGTATCGAGACTTCACCACAGTGCAACGAAGTCGCACCTTGCCCGTGAGCACTAATGATAGTGACACCTTATCAAAGACCGCGATGTCGTTATTTGAGGAACATCGTCGCCCGAATATTTCCTTACGGCTGGTAGGTTTACGTGTTACAAATCTCACCCGGATGACCGGTCAAGCCACATTAATCGATTATGTCTAACAGCCAGAAAGCAAACATTGATTCGGGTATCTCGTCTTAAGGTAGTGCGTGGTGCATTTTGGTGTACTTCAAAGGCTTATCCACACTCTTAGATGAACCTGGTGACTCGTTTCCGCGGAGATCAGAGCTGAAAATTATACGAGGAAAAACCCTCACAAAAACGCCGAGCTGGCATAAGGCTATCGTCCTCATTGAACGAACAAAGGGGCAGCAACTGAGGTTAATTGGCTGGCAGTTGAATAAGGAGGGAGAGTGGCGAATGCGCCAAAAATTCAATATTTCGAAAGGCTATGCTTTGAACATCGCTGAAGTCTGCGAAGCGTATGCAAATGAGTGGGAATGAAGCAGCGTATAAACAGGTGATAAAGATGGTGTTGATTCTAATTGTGTATGATTCAGAAACGGGAAATACTGAGAAGATGGCGAAAATTGTAGAGACGGGTGCCAAGGGTGTTGAGGGGGTTCAAGTTGTTCTGAAACGGGCTGAAGATGTAACTAACGAGGATTTATTGGCTGCAGATGGAATTATCGCTGGCTCTCCGGTCTATTATGGGCTCATGTCAGCTGGTTTGAAGCAGGTGTTTGATAAATCAGTGAAGATCCATGGAAAGCTTGACGGAAAAGTAGGAGGTGCATTTGCATCAAGTGGAGGTATTGCCACGGGGGCAGAGACAACCATTATATCAATTCTTGAAGCAATGTTGGTACACGGAATGGTCGTGCAGGGTTGTGCCAGGGGGCCGATGCAGCATTACGGTGCGGCAGCCAAAGGTGCACCAGATGAAAAGGAACAGAAAGCGTGCTACGAACTAGGAACGCGTGTAGCACAGTTAGTATTACGCCTCCGAAAGCCTCCGTAGCTTGTTCCGTTATTGAATTTCATTGGATTACACGTCTTCGGCGCCGAATGCTGGCCAATCCAACAGCTATTGTAATTCCAATTATAGTTGCGATGCAGGGGAAGCCGGGAATAGCTGGGGGTGGTTGAGTGTTTAATCCAGTTGTAACGGTTGTTTGGTCCGTGAGTTGACCGGATATACTGCAAATCGCGGTGACTTGGAGAACATCACCTGAATTAGTTAAGATTGCAAATTCATCAACGAAAGTAGATGCTGAGGTTTGGCTTGTATAATTACGCTCCATCTCGAAGAGACCATTCTTATTGATGATTACATGTTCAATGTAATGGGTATTGGGATCGGCAACCGAGTGGAACACGGTAACGAAGAGCACTTGAGGTTCGTATTGGTATTCTAGTATCATGCTTGATGGAGGATGAGCTGATGTTGGTATAACAGCTAATGCAAATAAAGCAAACACCGTAATTATTCCAAATATCCCGAGCGCTTTTCTCATTCTAAGGTAACCTTCAAAGTTCTGTTAATTTCATCTGTTGATAAACTTCATATTTTCCGAATAAATACATTAATGTGGAGGGCTTTTGATGCGATTTCGTTCTCCTCAATGGCTTACATTAGAAGAAGCGGTTTTTGAGAATCCCGGTGACGAGGTGAAAGGTCTTGTCGTCGGAAAATTTTTCAGAAAGGCACGTTTTGGCGAAATCCCTGTGTTTCTACTATTTGATGACGTAAAGAATCGTATTATTGTCATCCAAGCGTGGGCCAAGATGCTACAGGACTATTTACAGGGAGGTTCGGGACGCACTGGCGTGCGATTAGGTGAACAAATTACGATTACCTATCACGGGAAACAGGCGAAAAAGAAACCACCTGGCACTTTCTACCATGTCTTTCGACGAACCCGGAGCCATTATATTTCAAAGCCATACACATACCCTGAAAAATCGAAACAGGCGACGAAGAAGAAGTAGAACATTACAGCTGGTGAATAGCTATGGTAATGGTAATCAAATGGGATGGTCGCACAGAAGAATTTGATCCTACTAAAATTGTGCGAACTTTGACTCGAATGGGAGCACCTCAAACCGTTGCGGAAGAGATTGCTGATGATTTAGTCGACCGCATAGAAGAGGGAATGACTACCAAAGAGATCTACAATATGGCTGTTACTGAGCTTGAAACGCATAGAGAAGTCGTTGAGTTTCGCCGAGATTTACGCGACGGGCTAGCGCGGATTGGAGGTGGCTTCATCTTTGAAGATTATGTCCGCTTACTTCTTGAGGAATATGGATACAAAGTTTCAGGAAATGTGATCATCCGAGGAGCCTGTGTGGATCACGAGATTGACGGAATTGCGGAGCGTAATGCTGAGACTGTCTATGTGGAAATAAAACATCATAGTGTGTTGGAACGGTACACGCCTTTCGAAGTCACATTATCAGCTAAAGCCAAATGGGATGATTTACAGGCAGGTTGTGAACAGGGATTAAACGATTGCACCTTCGATCGAGTCCTTATCGTAACCAATACGCGTCTGACCAAACAAGCCCAACAGTACGCTGAATGCGTTGGCATTGAACACTTCGGGTGGAATACCCCTCAGGGGCGCGGCATTGATTGGTTCATCGAAAATAAGAAATTGTATCCGGTTACGATTTTACGCACCGTGACGGACGAGGAAAGGGATGTATTGTATACCAATAAGATTTTGACCTTGAACCAGTTGGTTCAAGCCGATCCGAAGTCGGTGGGTCTCAGGAAAGAACGGGTGAAGGAGTTAATTGAAGAAACGCACCGAGTCTTTACTTGTTGCCAAGCAGACTCGTAAACTTATCCGATTTTAGTTAACTCGAAAGTCTTTTCATCGAGTTTAGTAGGATAGAGGCTGAACTGATTGTTCCCTGATGGGTGAACACTATCATGGATACTATAGATACTGGAAAACTCTTAACCAGGATTGGTGCAATCCTCGTAATCATCGCGGGGTTTGTCCAAATCGGTGAATACGCCTTCTACAATATCATGGATCTTCTCAACTATGGCCAACTATACATCTATCCGATGGCGACCCTGATTGCAGGTGTCATCGCTGTCATCTTTGGATTTATAGTGTTTTTGTTCTTCCTGCCCATGGTTGATAAGAACCGCATCAACGCAGCGATTCTCATTCTCATCTTTAGTATAATAGGCGCAGTATTTGCCTTTGAATGGGGAATCATTGGAGGTCCCGGTGCGGTCCTCTGTCTCGTTGGAGCCATTCTGTTCTTCATTGAACCTGAACAAGGAGGAGCTTAAGCTCCTTCCTCAACTTTTTTTAGCCGCGAAGTTCGGCATTTACTTGAGGCTAATCGCCTGTGAATTATCATCTTATCCTGACTCGTAAATGCAACCTAAATTGCCTATATTGCCACGGAGGCGAAGACGCCAGAACAGCAATGGAAATCGAGTACTCGCTGGATGACCTTGCCACATTTCTGAACAAGGATAACGATGTACAGTTGATGTTTTATGGCGGTGAACCTACCCTTCGAATCCCGTTAATGATTGACATTATGACCCGATTCCCTCAGGCGCGATATATGCTGCAAACGAATGGTATATTACTCCACCACATTCCTGTGGAGTATCTGC
>JABXGX010000202.1 GCA_016550405.1 archaeon
CTAATGATGTTATTAAATGTGAATGGGATTCAATCAACAGCCTACTCGGCGGTGGGTTAAGACGAGGTAGCACATGTCTTCTTGAGGAACTTCAAGGTGAATCTCGCGGTGTTTCTGGTCTCCTTGGGGTCTCATTCCTTCGAAATGGCATCAAAAAAGACGAGGGTGCAATCATTCTCCTCTCAGAACATACTGTAGGTGAATACGATCATCTCCCACCCGTTGAAGCACTCACAAAAGTTGCGAAGTCAGATCAACTTCTACTTATGGATGGCTTATCCTCACTTGCCTATGGTGAACCCACTTCACCACCCAAAGAAGGAGTAATCAGATGTTCCAATGTCCGATACACTGCTAAATTTTATGAGGAATTCCGAACAACCGTAAAACGATTTGACCAAGCCCGAGTATACATTGATTCGCTAAGTGTATTACTCCATTCAATGGAATCTGACCGTGCAGCCTGGCAATTTTGGTTAGCTCTTGTGCCTTTAATTCAGCACCGAAAACTAACAGTCATTGCCTCGTTTTACCCGGAAATGCACAGCTCACAGTTTGTAGAAAGTATCGAACGACTAAGTGACACCATCATACGCTTCACAGCATTACCAGCAACTATTAACGAGACCCCAACTCGCCAGATACAAGTCGTAAAAAATCGTGGATTCACGTTTAGTCAAAAAATTCATTCCTATGAACGTAAAGGATTCGAATACTATATCACAAAGTGACTCTAGTCTTCTCTCGATTCACACTACAAGTGATACATTCCATGGCTACAAAACCCTCGGTCTTTGACCTCCACATTCATACCGAATATAGTCCCGATTCTTCAACACCTATGGCAGATTATATTCATCAAGCAGAACAATCTTCGATTCACGTTGGGTTTCTAGACCACTTTGAACTCGCATTTAGCAATCATCCGGGTTACCTTAACATCGAAAAACTTCCGGAGCTCCTTGACGAATTTGATACCACCCAAAGTGAATATCCATATTGTTCATTAGGATTGGAAGTGGATTACTACTCAGACCGAGCTGATAAAGTGGCTGAATTCTGCGATAGCTATCGCAAGGAGTTTGATTATCTAATAGGCACTATTCACACGATTGAGGATCTTGCTGTAACAATCAAAGAAGAACTAGATATTCTAGTCACTCGGATTGGGCTACCCATTATTCTTGAGCGATATTTCGATGAAGTTGAAGGGGCCATTCTGTCAAAACTATTTGATGGAATTGCTCATATTGATGGGGTTATGCGATTTGTGCCGTTTTATCCTCATGACCAACAACTCATTGAATTCTGGCAACAACGGACTCTTGAACTCGGTAAATTATGCCAACGGCAGGAGGTTCTAATCGAAATTAACCTTCGAGGACAACAGCAGCCGTGGGGACGTTTTCATCCTTCCCAACCCATAATCACAGAATTGATTCGATCGGGGGCACGATTTTACGTAGGTTCTGATAGCCACTCACTTCCTGATTTTAAGCAGAATGCTCTAAAGGTGCATGAGTTACATGCGTATCTAATAAATTCAGGTGCATTAGGGCTTCCTATATTTCGTTGAATATCTTAGGGGAAGAAGAATCCGAGGAGAATAATCGCTATAGCCGTTCCTAGACCCGCAGCGAGCGTCTGTAATCCATAGAGCCACTGGTTTTGTTCCGATACGCGACCTAGGAAAATGCCTAGAAGGAATAGTAGCACAAATCCGGTGGCTACTGAAATTATGACAGCAGGCAACCAAAACGTCGGGCTATAGACTACAACAAAGAACGGAGCAAGAAGCAAAAGTCCTGCAAGAAAGGGGGCAAACCCGTCAACAACTGACGAGATAATTACCGCAAAGCGTGAAGCCCGTTTATAGAGGGTTTGATCAAGTCTTCGAAGCATTGCCTGTTCCATCTCTCGTAATTCGCGTTCACGTTCGGCCTTTTCAGCAAGATAGGTTCCTGCCAACCCGGAAAACATCATGGCTAGACAAGCTCCAATTCCAGCACTGACAATTGCCCCTGCGTCAAAATGTAATGCGAAATGAGATGCTAGTATAATACCGAGCATCGTGAGTGTGCCATCAAAGGCGTTCATCGCGAAATAGCGTCGAGCAATCGGTCCAACATTCGAAATACGAGCTAACTGCTCCATATCTTCCATTTTGGTCATGCAATCAACGACTTCCGTCCTATCATGATTCGTGTAATTCCCCGAAAAGCCTTCCGACTTTTCAGAAAAACCAATTAAAACGTCACTGTTATATGCTGTGGCTTTTTGTTCGATAGACTTTTCTTGATGGTCTGATGAAGAACACTCAAGCTATATCAGGAGCAGTTTAGATGGAAACAGAAAGAAGCAAAATCCTGTTCGGGAAAGGAGAATTAGAAGGCCACCGATTCCACCTCCGCAAAGATCCTAATGGTGGCACTATTGTTGTTGATGCCTCTCGCCTTCTCTTTCTTAATGAAAGTGGTTATGATTATGCCATTGCAGCAGTTGCAGGGAAATCAGATGATGAGGTCATTGAATTAATCCAAAGTAAGTATCGTGGATCCAATCCTGACACTATTCGTGCACACTACAATGAACTGAAAGATAAAATACTCTCTTTCGTTGCCCAACCTGATGTGTCACCAATCGAAACCTTTGATTTTGGTGAAGTAGAGCCCTTCACACATGAACCTCCCGCCCCCTATCGGGTAGATTTAGCTCTTACATATCGATGCAATAATAGCTGTTCTCACTGCTATGTTCCTCCCGAGCGACGCGGATGGGATGCCACTCATGAACTAGAGACTTCCAAATGGAAAAGAATCCTTGATTTGCTACTCAATCAGGCAATTCCTCACATCACTTTTACCGGTGGAGAACCCACCCTTCGCGATGATTTGGTGGAACTTGTTCAATACGCTGAAGACATCGGAATCATTGCTGGGCTCGTTACGAATGGGCGGCGTCTCACAAAATCTCTAGTAGACGATTTAGTCAAAGCTGGACTGGACTATGTCCAAATTACTTTCGAGTCCCATCTTCCTGAAATCCATGACCAAATGGTTGGAGTCAATGGTGCTTGGAAGGAGACCCTCGCTGGACTCAAACGGTTCATCGCAACCGACATCTATACCCTCACAAATACAACCCTAACACAACTTAATCGCCCAACAATTACCGAAACCGTAGCCTTTCTCGCAAAGCTGGGACAACAACAGTTTGCCATGAACGGACTCATCTATTCAGGAAGCGGCAAAGAAGTAGCAGATGAACAGGCTATTCCTGAAGAGGATCTTGATGAAATAATTACCGACATTCTTGCTGAGGCAACAGAAAATGACATTCGTATGATTTGGTACAGCCCCACAATGTACTGCCATTTTGATCCCACTGAATACGGTCTCGGTCCGCGTCGATGCAGCGCTGCATATTCCAGTCTAGCAATTGAACCTGATGGTGCTGTTCTCCCCTGCCAAAGCTACTTCAAACCACTGGGAAATATTCTCACCGATTCATGGAATGCCATATGGAACCACCCAACCGCGAAAGCCCTTCGCGGACATAAAAAGCTGGCAGACGAATGTTTATCCTGTGAACTACTCAAGGCTTGTGGAGGCGGTTGCCCGCTGTTCACTGAATACAAGGAAGTATGTTGCCACCATAACGTTGGTGGTTAAAACCATCTAACCAAATCTCCTGGTTGGGAGGCACATACTGGTGCAACCCTACACTCCTGAATTCCTTTGCGACCAAGCTAACCGAACTGCACCAACACGTCAGTTCTTTTACCAGCAAATTAGGTGGACAAACGCTCCGATTTGTTTGGATGTTGGTTGTGGCGCGGGACATATCACTCCTGAGATGGCAAACTCAATCTCGCATAGCACGGTAATTGGCTTTGATATTGACCAGGAGTTAATTCACATAGCAATATCAAGTTCAAATGATAACCAAAACATACATTATCTCCTCGCAGACGCAACGACTCTGCCATTTAAAACCACAATAGTGAATTTTGCCATTAGCCATTTTACACTGATGTGGATTCCTGAAAGACTCAAAGCTTTAGAGGAACTTCAAGAAGTGCTTTCCTCTCAAGGCACTCTAGCCTGTATTGAACCTGATTATGCAGGAAGAATTGAGATATATGAACCAGGTGCAGGTAGTACTCCAAAACCCCCCTATCCTATCGTGACAACGCTAACCAGACTCGGCGCAGACCCATTTACTGGCGGTCGTCTTCCGGGAGAATTACTACAATTAATGTTTAAGGCAATCCGATTCGGAATACTTTCTTGGAATTTTGATCCCCAAGCAATCAGAGCCGAGATTCAATCTGAAGCTGTTATGCTTCAAGAAAAGGGTGTTGAGTGGGTGTTACCCGAGATTATCTATACACCAATTTTTTGGATACTAGCACTAAAACCTCTTTAGAAAGACAGGAGATCTCGACTGGAGAAAAAAAGAGGAGAAGGGAAGGGAAGTCATGAACTGATCCTCCCTTCATAAATCCTAGGGACCAAATATCAACACTAGTATAGCGATGAGAACAATGCCAATTATGAGCAGGATGATACCGATGATGATCATGAATATGAAATACAGTATTCCAACAGCCAGAGCCCCAAGGAATCCCGTATCAAAGAAATGCATGATCAACCAGATGTAGACGATTAGTACGATGATTAATGGTACTATTGTTCCCAGTATAAAACCGAGCCATCCTGGGGGAAGCAATGGAATTACGAAGAAGGTCATTGTTAAATTAAGTAAGACTTGAATAATAGCACCGACTAGTGAGATCCACAGAGCATCAGTGAATTTTGCGTTATAACCAGAGACGACTTTTCCTGCTAACCAGAGGATAATCGATCCAAATATCCAAATAATGAGGAATGATATACCAGCGAAGATTAATTCAGGGATAAGCATGGTTCATAGTCACCTTTTTAGTGGTTGTTATCAGTAGCTTATTTCTGCCATTTATAGTTTCGTTGTTAATGCAAAATGCTATCTGAATAGTCGCTGTTGCCTAGGTGTTGCTATCCCGGGAAGGGAACAAATAAAATGTAAAAAATTACGTTTTCAGATACTTGGATAGCAAGTAAAATAGCTAAACAAAGCATGACAAGAGCAATACTACTGAAAATACCAACGTCAATGTATTTGATTAATAGTAGTATAAGGCCGATTACGGCAATGATGAGCGCGATAAAATCGCTGCTAACAGGATTCACAAAGAAGAGAATTAATCCACAGATTTGATAAATGACTAAGGTTACAAGGGCGCCTATAAACGCTTCTTGCATCGACACCAAACGATTTGTCACGATTCGGGAAGCAAAGAAAAGAGCGATAAATAGCGAGACTACACCAATAATAAAACTTAGTAGCTGGATTCCAACTAATAGCAGAAAAACCAGTTCAAGTTGCATGAATTGTGTCACGTCTTTAGGTCGATTGCTAGCCGATGGTGTGATGTCACCAATAAAGCTTTGGTTGATTACAGGCTTCTCCGAGCGCTACTAAAGCAAATTTCTTTTTGTTAACTTATCGCCTTGCGTGGGTTAGGTTTAAAGGCGTCAATCCGGCATCTGTGAACCAGACAGTGGGGTGACGGTCTATGCCACAGTTTCTCGATCTATTCCTTACCGAGTTGCAGGAAAAACGCGATGCCTTTCGACGTCGACTTACCGGGGAAGATTCCACAGAACTTGGTGGGCTTTTGAAAGCTGCCTTTCAGAAAGAATGGCGTGATCTGCCTTCCGAAATAAAATCCGATTTACGAGTTATTGCTGTGGATAGCGGGCGATCAACTCGCGAATATGCCTCTGGTTCCTTTATGTACATATGCCGAGCAAGCGCCATCACCTCTTGGGGTCCAACTTACCGGCAACTGTCTTCAAACGCCCACATGATTGCATCTCCCCGTGAACAGCTCATCGACCTTGCGAGTATTCGTTCCGAACACATCGAACATCAGGTAGCACTTCAGGCGGTGCAAGACACCTCGGATGTCGATTTAATACTACTTGATGGCTCCTTATACGGGCGAATTACCCATGTGCCCATAGCATTCAATTATCCTGGTGAAAGGGATCTGTATCTCCGGTATATGCAGACTTTTATGCAACTCCTTGAAGAATGCCGGAAACGAAAAATCCTGATTCTCGGCATTAGCAAAGATTCAGTTGCGCGCCACCTCACTCGAATGCTACTCCAATCTCTTAAGACTGATATATTAGAGGATCTCAGTTCAGCTCTCTCGTCATCAGATATTGATCAACTAATCCAACTCTTGGATACAGAAAAGAAACAATCATTATCCGCTAGACGCATCCTCAAAGCCCTTCATCTTAGTGGCGATCAATATGACCTGATATGGGATTTACTTTATGAGCTTCGACGACCACGACCAGACTTTTTCCTGATTTATGCATGGGCTGAAACTGCCGGTTACACAACGCCCATAGAACCCTACCCCGATGTTCCTCTTTTCAAATACGAATCTAAAGACCCTGCAGCCTATGTTCGCAGGCGGTTTGTTGATGCCTATAACGATTATGACCGTGAGGACGCTTTTGAGGAATGGGCTATCCCTGTAATGAAGGATTTCTTTCAAATTCCAACTTTTGTGACATTTTGTGCAAAATTAGCATATAACGATACTCCAATGAGAATTGATATGCCTGCGTTTAGTGCAGGCCTCCCAACCCGGCTTTCTCAGATTTCATCCTCACGCCTACTCGACCCACCTCCAACTCGTGTCAAGGAAGTCCTAGGAACCTTACGTGGTGAATATGGTGGGTTAGAGTTGTATAATGTCTATTTAGTAAAAGCCGATCAGGAAGCCCGCTTACCCATGAGTGATGTGAGAAAATTGTATGAACCATTAATAGAAAAAGAATTGAAAATACCATTAACCCTCAAACGCCGAGAAAGGAGGGTCCGTCGTGCCTGAATCACATGAAGATGAACCAGTCGGATTTATTGTTGAAGAAGCTAGAGCTACCGAGTTCTACTTTGCTAGTGAGAGAAAACGGTACCCCCAGAAATACGAATACCTCACGGTTGAATCCGAAGAACTCGTTGAAGGTAAACTAGAAAAAGTGCAGGTTCTTGCTCAGGTGGAACGAATCACCTCCCAAAGCCTTGCCCTTCGTCGGGATCTCGATTATGATGCTATCACCCGAATTAAGGAAGCCCATATTGATGATGTCAAAACTTGGGGCGTTGCCCGCGTCCTTGGGTACCTCATCCCAACCAAAAAAGGGCATCCACCTCGGATACTTCTTCCTCGACGGGCAGTTACCCCAGGAAACCCAATTTACATAGCACCGGATTATCTTCTTGCCCAATTTTACGCTTATCCCCCCGAAGCTAGCCTCCATATTGGTAACCTCATTTCTCGACCGCAAATCCCTGTGAATATCCGCATCAATGGATTCCGACGTCATGTTGCCATACTTGCCCAGACGGGTGCAGGAAAAAGTTACCTTACGGGAGTTCTTATCGAAGAACTCTTGCAACGTGGCGCGACTGTTATCGTTATTGATCCCCATGCTGACTACGTGTTTCTTAGCCAAACTGAAACGGGCGCAAAACATGATTTTTCAGACCATGTCACTGTTTTTCAAAATCCTGAAAGCACAGGTCGATATAGCAAAAAAGACATTGGCCAAGTGGAAGAATACACAGTTCGGCTTGCGGATTTAGATTTCGATGAACTTTGTGACATCTGTGGAATTGGCGAGAGCTTCACGGTCATCCGTGCAGGGCTCGAAGCAGCGTTAAACCGGCTAAAAGAACGAAATGTTGTCTATCTAATGGAAGATATTATCACCGAGTTAAACGCTGTCGCTCAAGATGAGGAAGCGAACAAGGACACACGGGCTGGCGCTCGAAATGCAATCAAATACATACAACGTCTTCGAAGACTTCGTGTATTTTCACGAAGTGGTGTTCCCGTAGCTAATATCATTAAACCTTATCACGCGTCTGTCGTGGACCTCTCAGGGCTAGGGAACCGCAGCACTGATTATATTGTCAGCCGTCTTCTGCGCGATGTTTTCGAAGCTGTCGTCACTGATGAATTCCCATATCCCGTATTCATTGTTGTTGAAGAAGCCCACAACTTCGTCCCCCCTGAAACCCTTACTTACTCTGCCCGCATCATCAGGCGAATTGCACAAGAAGGCCGAAAATTCGGAGTCTTCTTACTCCTCATCAGCCAACGACCAGGTCGAATCCATCCCGATAGCCTAAGTCAATGTAATAGCCAGATTGTGCTGAAAATCACCAATCCCCGTGATCAAAATGCCATTGCCCAATCCTCCGAGCGTCTCAGTGAAGATTTAATTTCCGACCTTCCTGGTCTCAATGTTGGAGAAGCCGTAGTTGTTGGTGATATCACTAGAACACCCGTTATGGTGAAGGTCCGACCCCGAATAACAAAGGAAGGAGGAGCAGATATTGACGTGGTAGAACGACTCAAAAAAGCCCGAAAAGCCACGGGCATTGACAAACAATTAACCAAGCAACGTAAAGAAGAAACTAAACTCAAAGGAGCCTTCTCTGAGGTCTGATCTTCGGTGCCTATTACAATTCTCCACACATCGGATACTCACCTGGACATCCCTGCCATCAAATTCCAGGCTCGACGGTATGAACGAAAGCGAGACTTTCTCGAATCATTCGACGCTGTTATTACTCATGCTCTCGAAAAGAAACCAGACCTTTTTCTTCATTCTGGAGACCTTTTTGATGGATTAAACCCACGCAATCCAGTCCGCGCTCACGTTATGGAAGCCTTCCGGAAGCTCTATGAAAAGCAAATTCCCGTTTACATAATTAGCGGTAATCATGACGTCCCTCGAGCGCGCCGACATGGCGTTGCCCCCTTACTCGAATACGCTAAAGCAGATTTCGTTCACTTCTTTCAAGACTGGGAGACAATCCAAACCAACACAATTAGTATTGATAATCTTGAAGTGGAAGTGTCTGGATTATCATTTAATCCCCAGCTTCTCCCAACTGAAGATCCCCTCCACCAGTTATCCATCCCTGGGAAAGGCGATGTGAACCTCCTCCTTGCACATTACAATGTGGAAGGGTTGCGTGGCACCTTCCCACACGAGCCAGATATTCTCCTCAAATCAGTTCCAAAGAAACTCACTTATCTGGCAGCTGGGCACAACCACGAATTCCAACAGCAAAAAGTAGGAGGCACAACAATATGTACTCCCGGCAGCACAGAGCATGTCACCTTTTCAGAAGAAACTCAGAACAAGGGTTTTGTTTGGCTTGAACTTGATACCGATGGCGTGCAGGAACTCAAACAAATTCCTATATCCACTCGACCCATGAAAACTATCAATTTTACAATTCCGAAGGATGCTAATATCAACCAGCTCCTTATTAAAGAAATAACCCGTCTCCGGAATCCCCAACTGATACTTCGCTTTCGACTGAAAGGAGTTATGACCATCAAATCCGCTGAGTTGTATCGGCGAGCCGAAGTTGTTCGTCATGGATTCGCCAAATGCTTCTCAACTGAAATCATTGATGATCTCGAATACATAAGCCCTGATCCAGATTATCTTGTGCCCGAAGCAGACCTTAAACCACCAAAAACCGAATATCGAGAGTATGTTCTCGAACGAATCAAACGGGAAACTGATCCCGAGCAGAAGAAGCTTCTCCAAAACGCTCTAGAACGTGGCATCACGCTTCTAGAAGAATCCGGAGGGTGGTAAGATGGTCATTCTTCGTCAGCTTATCACCAAAGATTTCAAACATCTCGATGTAGACATTAAATTTCCGTTAGGTATTTTGGCTGTGAGTGGAGCAAACGAATCCGGCAAATCAAGCATTTTCGAAGCAATCCTTTTCGCCCTTTTTGGACGGACCCACAAAGCGCCTATGGGACAAAAAGATCGAATCATCAACTACGATGCTGATCAATGTCTTGTTCAATTGCTTTTTGAACTTGAAGGCGCACAGTATCGAATCACACGAAAAATCCACCGAAAACGCCCTTCCCAAGCTAATCTGCATAAAATCGGTTCTTCTGGTCAAAGCACACTTCTGGCTACTGGTGTTAAGGAAGTCGATAATGAAATTTCTACACTGCTCAATGGGATTGCACTGAGCGACCTCCTCGCCAGTAACGTTGTCTTACAAAAGGACTTAGATCGGTTAGCTCAAATGCCCAAGATGGAACGTCGCCATGTCATTAATGCTATGATGGGGCGCGAATGTTTCTCTCGAGCCGATGACAAACTCGCATTAGAACTTCGACCGATGAAAAAGACATTGGAACCCGAAAGAAAAGCCTTAGAGCAACTTCAACGGCGCAAGGACGACTACCTCCAACAGACCGAGGAAAAGAAGACAAAACAGGTTGAGCTCACTCAGCTTGATGAACAACTAAAGCAAATGAGTCAAGTTCTTGCGCAATCCGAGAAAAGCTTCAGTGCTGTGAAAGCGTACAAGGAAGTTCAGGATAGTCAGGACGAGTTGCAGCGCGAAATCAAATTACGAACTGAGTCCAAGCAACAATTAAAAAAACAATTGGCAAATATCCCCAAACTCCAATCCCGACAAAAACAGCTCAAAAAACAGCAAAAGCAGCTAGACCACATAGCGGATGATACCAAGGCCATGACAACCCTTAAAGATCATTCGCGAAAGCTTCAAACGCTTCTCGAGGAACAACAAATGGTCGCTGAAATCATTAGTGGTTTAGAAAGCCAACTGGACCAAGCGACTTCAATCGATGATGTCGTATTTGAATATGACGGGGTGAAAACACATCGGCAGGAGGCCGAAGCGACTCAAAAACAGATTTTCTCACCAGTGCTCTACATCCCATCAATTGGTCTTATTGCTGCAGGCATCGGAATAAGCTTCTTTAATCTCCTTGTTGGAACGGTGTTAACCCTCATCTCCATTCCCTTCTTACTCTATTTAGGGCGTGCCTATCTTAAGTACAGGAAATCAGGACCCAAATTAGAACAACTGCGATTAAAGGAGAAGCAGCTAAGCGAGCGAATCGCTGAGTTCCGCGCAAAGGAAACATTTCAGAACCAATTACAGGAGCAACGGGCTCATAAAGAAGATTTGACTAAACAGGTCTCTGAAGCTAGTCATCAGGTTCATTCACAACTAGGCAATCTCTCCTCCTCGGTTCTTGAGGGAATTGAAGTCCCTCGTAAGCCGAATGCAACAGATCTTCAGGAAGCTGTTAGGGCTGTTGAGCAGAGCTTCTTAAAACTTGAAGCAGGCGCAACTTCCCTTACAGACCAATTAACTTCGATAGAGGAACAACTAGCAGGATTATCTGAAGCTGAAGCCGATTTAGCCCAGACTGAATCAATTATCTCAAATCTAAATGAGGCGCTATCAACTCTTGACTTCCCTTCATTGCCAGAAGAGCTGGAAGTTTACTCAGATTCGCTATATGAAGAACTCGACCAAAAGGTCCGACAATTGCGGGAAGAAAAAATACGTTTACAGACCACTCGCAAAAATACGGTTGACCGAATCGACGAATTAACAATTCTGCTAAAGGCTAATGAAGGTGTCGCTGATGAATTCTCAGAAAAGGAAGCTCAGGTAGCACAATTGGATGAAAATATCAAAACAGGCCAGCTCATTATTGACCTTATCCGAGATGTTGCTGAAAGGGGCCGAGAACAAGTTCGACCTCGCGTTGTCAATGTCATGGAACGCCTTTTAGCCGCGATCACTGATGGCAAGTATCGATTTCCAAAGTTAAGTGAAGACTATAGCCTCAAAGTATATTCTTCAACAGCCGGAGAGTATGTAGAAGCTAATCTTTACAGTGGCGGAACAGAGGATCAATTTCTACTCGCCCTGCGTTTAGGCTTTGCTATTGCTCTTCTCCCGCAAGGTCGTGGGACAGCTCCCCAGTTTCTTCTTTTGGATGAACCTTTCGGTGGCTCAGATATCCAACGTCGTGATAATATCATTCGTCTTCTTCAAGATGAATTATCTCGAACCTTTCAGCAAATCATCGTCGTGAGCCATCAAACCGCTGTTCTATCTGCATCTGAGTACCAATACCGTATGGCAAATGGCCGGATTCTTCATTCTGGTTAACTCAGTGAACGGGTTAGGAATGGGTGCTCTTGTTTCAGTTGATAGCCTCTTTCGGTAAAGAAATCATATTGGGCTTGGTGCGAGAACGCAGATATCTGGGTTACTCCATTTTTCCAGCTTAGATACTCTGTAATTGTGAGTACCGAAGTTAGGAATTTAATATCTTGGGCATTTTTTTCATCTAGCCATACACGTAAAAAAGGATAATCAACGGTGAGGGCTTCCTTCTCGTCTTGCCGTAATAACCATAATTGGGGGCGTGGCACATCGATTCCAAGCATACTGTATAAGTAATCTGTACGCCGCAGGTAACTCCAGATGTATTCTGAGGTGTAGTTTATTCCGATACGAGGAACAAAACCCATTGGTGTATGTTCACGTTGCTTCCATTGCAACGCAATCTGTTGAATACCAAATGAGGGGGGCCTTCGAAACGGTTTGAGGGTTTTCGAAAATTGTGCTTCTTGATCAATGATCTGAAAATCATTCGCCTCAAAAAACTGGGTTGCCTCCGAGTTTTCAGCTGTGGTGAAGAGCTGATTACACCCCTTGCTTTGGGTAATTTTGGCTGCATGATTAATCAGTTGGGAACCAATACCTTGATGTCGAAATCCAGGATGTACCACCATCCAGGTTATGAAGGCTTGGTGCGGCTTTCTTGTTTGGGTTTCAAAAAGAAGTTCGAGTTCACCTACAAGCATGTCTGGCGTTCGGGCAATGAGAATTATTCCACCAGCTTCTTCCATGACGTCTAAATGGAGTGCTAAGGTCTGTCGATCGAGCCATGGCCCTCCTTGTTGCCAGCGTTCCATACGTGATAGGTGCTGCCATTCCTTTGGGTTGGTAGTTTCACTGGTTTCTGAATCCTTTCGGTTCAGTGCAACCAAATCTGGGACATCCGCTTTTGGATTGATTTGCTCGATGGAAATATTGGTCACAATTTCTGTTATCACAACAGGTGGAAATAAAATCTTCTCTATCACAGATACGAACCTGAAAAATCGAACCCAAAAGTAGATAATAACTCGGTTGTATGCTATTCACGAGTTCAACCGCAGGAGATTCAAACCATGAAATCATCGGAACAAATCGTGAATCGGTGGAAGAAAGCTTTCCCCTTAGCTGGTTTCAAACCTGCACTAGAGAAACCCTCTGATGAGGATCATCGGCTCGCCAAACAATTCTGTCCCACGCTTTATGCTGATCCTGCTCTCATTCAAGAAGAGCAAACGGATTTGGCAAAGAACCTGGGACTTGTGGAGGATGGTGGTAGGCTTGCCTCTCTAAGGAAACGGATTCGTGGTGATGATTTCGCAGGCATTGTAGACACTCTTTTCCTCTTTTGTCTTGGCGAATTCCCAGAAAATCTCAATGGTGCCAAACTTGCGGTATTAGGCGTGGATTTACCGGAAAGTGATATCCCCTGGGATAAAGAGATGCATGGGGTACTCGACAAAATTCGAGAAAGACTTCGCTCAGAATATTCTTTGCAATTCCTTGAGTATGTGCGTAATCTTTATTCAACTATCTTTCCTTCTGAAAATACCCCCACGTGTGTAATCAAATATCGAGTAAGCCGGGATCCTGCAGACAAAAACGTGTTCTGTATTCAGTATTTTGCCTACTGGCCTATCCAATTGCTTCCTCGCCACCTTTATGATTACGAGCCAGTTTTTGTGATTGTACGGAAAAATGGCAAAACCTTCGAACCACTCATTGTGACATTTAACGCCGATTACGGGGCACGACCTCTTCTCAAAGGCAAACGCCCTGGGCACATCATTCGCTCCTTCATTAACTGGGATAGTGATGATTTACAAATAACACCAGACGAGTTCAATCCAATGGCTGACTATATGACCAAAGCTTTTGGTGGAAGTTATCACTATCAAGAGGTTCCAAGTGATCGACGCGTCAGTCATATCGACAATCTTCAAAGCGCTAATAGTCCCATTACCTTACATGTTCCCAAGAAATGGCATTCCTATGATCTTTCCACAGCAGAAATACGTCATGATAACTGGGCGTTGCCTATTACCTTACATCCCCTAAAAACCCAAGATTTACTCCATATCGAATGGAATGTACAAAACCCATTTCAAGCTCCTTTCCTTTTCCCAAATGTAGGCAAGAAAAATGCCTTGATGCATTTTCCTCTTTATGCTGCAACTCTTTGGCAAAACGAAACTTACCGACGATGGAGTGATTTTGCGATGGTTGAATTCCACATCAAGCATGGACGCCCTTCTCAGACCGTTTCGAACATGTATGCATACCAGGTTGGTCTCTTCATCGATTTATTCGCAGAAATCTCTGGTGAAGGCTTAGGACTAAGTATGTGGCCGCTAATTGAAGCCAGGGAGCGCGAAATCGAGGAGACTCTCTCATTTCTTCAACGAATCCGTAAACCTAAATAAGAAACTGATAATTGAAGCTATCAAAGGAGAACCACTGATTCAGAAACTCGGAAGCGTTGGTTATGAAAGTTCGTGCTACCGGTACACCCGGTCCAGAATTAACTGCTGGAGGAACGGGTCAGCGTTTTTGGTGGGCTCTTCTCATAACCTTATTTGTAGTTTTTTTCTTATGGGGCTTCACTCAACTCCCACCATTTAATCTCATTCTTTGGGGTTTAGGACTTATCTTTTTAGTAATCTTCCTTTTGCTTATTTACCGCAGAACCCGGGCTCCAACAAAACTTGAATTCGCAGAAGTACGTCGCTTGATTGCTTGTGATAAATGTGGAGTTGAAACTGAAGGTCCCTTAGAAGCAGGGGATCACATCTTTCGTGAAGTAGGTCCTTGTCCCAGATGTGAGGGACATCTCTATATCAAGGCTATTTACAGTATTGATACGAAGGAACCCCTAAAACGACAAAAACCCAAACCAGGTGAATCCGAAGCGAGTGAAACGGATTCAAAAGGATGACTCTATTTTTCGCCCATAATCGTTAAAATATTCTTTGCGAAGATTTTCTCTAAATCATCATCCTGTAGCTTTAGCTTTTGGAAGATACGGAGCTGTTTTTCGAGGATGTCATACCGAAACCCTCGCGGAAACATCGAGCTATCGGTACCAAAGACAATTCGTTCTGGTCCACCTGCTTTAAGTGCTCGCTGCATAACTTCTTTCAAATCTGAAGGGTACGGTATGTACCGCATCCAGACATTGGATCCAGATGTATCGACATAGATGTTGTCCTGTTGGTAAAAGAGGAGTAGTGTTTCTCGAAACATACCTGCACCTAGATGTGCAATGCCAAATCGTACATTTGGAAAATCGCGAGCCGCAGGCTGCAAATCTAATGGATTAGCATACCGGAGATTCACACCTGCTCCAATCGAAATACCAAAATGATGGAGGACCGGAACATTCAGGTCATCTGCAATCTGGTAAATTTTGTAAGCTGCTTCGTCGTAGGCGTGGAAATTGTGGAGAACAGGATAAAGTTTGTAACCGTGAAAGCCAAGGTCACGAATGACAGATCGGGCCTGTTCTTCTGCATCAGGTAAGAGCGGGTTAATGTTGGCGTATCCATAGAACCGATTCGGAAACCGCTTTAGTGCTTCAGAAAATTCGTTCCAAGATTCAGGACCAACCATCATTCCAATTCGGGAGATTCCATATTTGTCTAGTTCCTTCACCCATCGTTGTGCAAAATCTTCGTTCTGACCAGGGATCTCAACTTTAGTCATATCCGTTCGCGTTCGGATACGATGTTGGATGGCATCGGAGCTGACCTGCCAAGATTGAAAGGTTGCATACGAGAGAAAATGGGAATGACTATCGATTACTTCTAAGCCAAGTTGTTCATGAAGGAGTTTCTCTTTTTTTGGCAAAGACTGACCTCGCATAAGCGTTCAGTTAATTGGGGGTTTTTTAATCTGATGCAGTTCCATAACTCGATTTAATTTAGTGCCATTGACATGAATGTGTGCGATGGACGCAGGTTTAAAAGGACGGGATAACTTCGAATCCTTAGAACCTGGTATTTTTGGAGAAGTGGCTGAAGTGTCTGGATCCCCTTATATCCATGAATCTATGAAAGGTCGTGAACAAGCCATCATGATTCAAGCCCCTCAACTCTCTTTAGAAGGCATCCTAGTTCTCGCTGAACAGCCCAATCAACCTGGACTCGTCCTTTGTCATTCGCATCCGTTGTTTGGCGGTTCAATGGACGATAGTCGTCTGAAAGCTATTCAAGAAGCAGCGGCGGCAAAAGGATTCAATACGCTTCGGTTTAATTATCGTGGGGTCGGGAAAAGTGAGGGGCAGTTTGGACAAGGAATCGGCGAAATCCAAGATACTATCGCCGCCGTAAAGTTTCTCCAAAACCATGACCATACTGATAATGCTCGTATTGCTTTGCTAGGATACAGTTTTGGTGGAAGTATAAGTCTAGCTGCGGCAATGGACATCTCACCTGCCGCACTCGTAATAATTAGCGCACCACTCAAATTACCTAATTTGGATTCTGAACTCATAAAGGATGCAATTCGGTATGTTCCCTGCCCCACCTATGTGATTCATGGACAGGATGATGATTCTGTTAATCCCGTTGAAGCTGAAACGATTTATGCCTTATTGCAAATCGAAGAAAAATACCTTCGTTTAATTAAAGGTGCTAATCATTTCTGGACCCGGCGCCTCAGCACCATTATTCCCATGATTATGGCATTTCTATCAGATAAACTGGCAAAATCGTAAGGTCGACTTTGAAATTTCCTTCAACTGGGGATTCGTTCTTAACAATAATGCTTAAGTGTGCCTTTGAGGTGCTTAGTGCGCGAGGTTGCCCGAATGGTGAAAGTGTACGGAAAACCTGCCGCTGAAGTAACTACTGCAATTCGTAAAGGCGAGGTCACAATTGATCTTGTTGGAATTGGGAACATGGGGCTCCCAGTCGCGGTTGCCTTTGCAAAAGAAGGGGCTAATGTTGTTGGTGTCCGAACAAATCAAGCCGCGGTGGATCAAATTAACCGAGGAGATTCTCCCCTTATTGGCGAACCAAAGATACCAGAACTTCTGAAAGAGATGGTTAAAAAGGGTAAGCTCCGGGCTACTACTGATGGCACAGCCGCTGCAAAGGAATCTGATGTCATCATATTGCTAGTCCCGCTTTTAGTAGATGAAACAGGCCAGGAAGATTATAGCATAATCCAAGAGGCCGCCACTATAGCTGGGAAGGGCTTGAAAAAAGGTGACTTGGTGATTACATCCACGACAATGCCCCCTGGTGCCACAGAGACCATTATACTCCCAGTGTTGGAAGCTGCAAGTGGTTTAAAGGCAGGAAAAGACTTTGGTCTCGCCCATAGTCCTGAACGGCTAATGGTGGGTCGCGTTGTCCGAAATCTTTACAAATTTCCCAAAGTTGTTGGGGGCATCGATGCGGCAAGCACTGAAGCTGCCGTAGGGGTATATGGAATCTTTGGTGATGTAATACAAACCTCGTCATTGATAGCAGCTGAGCTGGTAAAAGTCGCTGAGGGAACTTTCCGTGATATCAACATCGGATATGCAAACTTTTTAGCACAACTTTGTGAACCACTAGGGGTCGATGCCTGGGAAGTCATCGCCGCGGCAAATGAGGGGACACGGGAACATTGCATGATTCATCGTCCGAGCGCTGGTGTTGGTGGTCACTGTATACCTGTCTATCCTTGGTTTCTCATTAATAAGGCAAAGGAACTAGGAATTAACCCTGCGCTACTCCGCCAAGCCCGATACCTCAATGATAGCATGCCCTTTCATACTATCGAATTGGTTGTTCGTTGTTTAAATGCCCAACAGAAATCCATCAAAGGCTCGAAAGTAAGTCTTCTGGGCATTTCCTTCAGGGCTGATGTAAAGGAAACACGATTTGCAGCCAGCTTAAAGATTCTTGAACAGCTGCGTAGCTACCAACCGGAAGCCATCCTTGCATATGATCCATTCTTCTCAAAGAAGGAATTAACGAGCCTGGGATTCACTCCCACCACATTTGAAGAAGCATTGAAAGCTGACTGTGTTGTACTTCTAGCCCCTCATACGGAATTTCGACAGGCGAATGATAAATTGACTGCCATCAAAGAGCGGTTAATTGATACAACCAACTTGTTACCACATACTCCTTGGAAAGTGGGGCGGATTCCTCCCATTTCAACATTTTATCGGTGATTAACCTTGGACTCTGTTGATAAGGGTCTCCTCAATGATCTTCATGACAATTGTCGGATAACCTATCGCGAGCTCGCCCTAAAATATAACATCTCTTCAAGTGCGATTAAAAAACGAGTGAAAAAACTTGAAGAGACTGGAATTATTACCAGATATGGCCTTCGCCTATCGTTAGCTATGGCTGGAGTTAGGTTGCTTTATGGGATGTTAGCCACTGATGGGTCCCAAGATGAAGCAGAGTTTGTAAACACATTAGGCGGAAATAGCAAAATCATTGCTGCTGCCTCCTACACAGGAGGGCATTATGTCCTCATCGCCGAGTTTCGTGACTCACAGGATCTTTGGGATATTGGCGCTTTTCTGCGAAGCTTCGACTGCGTTCATAACATTGAAACCCATCAATTGTTAAGCTCACCCGGAAAAACAATGGAGTTCTCCAAGCTTCACCTTCGTATCCTAAATACCCTGCAAAAAGATCCACGAATGTCAATCGTAGAAATTGCAGAACAGTCTGGGCTAACTGCACGACGCGTTCGCAAACTAGTCAATGAAATAATCAAAGGACGAGCTGTACTTTTTAGTACGTTTGCGGAGCTTGGAGCCGCAGGGAGTATTCCTTTTCTAATGCAGATGACCTGGGATGAACGTGCAACTGATCATAAAACAATAGTGTCTTGGCTCACAGAAACCTTTGGCTCGTCACTTTGGGAAACCTATATTTCCGTTGAAGCGCCCGTCATCATCTCACTCCTTACAGCTGAAAATCTCAATGAACTAGACAGAATTTCCCGAACCACTCGACGACATGAACACATCCCTCGGGTTACTGTACAGATAGCAAAACATCATAACTATTACCCAGGACTCCGAAGTGCTACACTGGAGAAACTCCTCAGCAACGCTGAGTTATGATCAAATCCGGACTATAGTATACGTTTATGATCGACTCTCCGGTACACTTGTTTCTTGTATCGATACTCATCAACTGCCAATAGGTCCATTACTTTAAGCGGTTCTTTCTTTACTAGATTCCGACAAGCGCGATAAGCTATCCAATAAGAATTCTTGTTTCCACTTTGAACTAACTCCTCTACAAGACTATACACCATATCTGGCAGACGGCGCGCTAAGTCACTTAGATTGTTTCCCACAGAAGTTCGTGGGTATGGCTTAGCTTCGGTGAAAAGGAGCCGAAGAATGGATACTGAATAATCTGGATTAGAATATAGCCACTGGTTTTCCTGTACTGGACGGAGCGTTTCTGCAACAAAACGACGTAAATTCGCATCCTTTGACTTTACAGAACCTAGCAAGTATCTTCGAGCTGGCATGGGATATTTTCTGGTCACTTTCCGAAAAAACATCTGAGCAAATTCGCGCATCTCCCAATCAGGAGATGCTGCAGCCGTGGTAAAATAAGGAAGAACCTCAGTGAAGTTGGTTAAACCATAATGAGAAAGAATACCAAGGGCTACACCCTTACTTCGAATTTCATCACACAGACCTAATAGTTGGACAGAAATTAAAAAGACTGGAGCGTCTTGCTTATTGAGTTGGCTGAACAAATATTCACTCAAGACTTTAATGGTATAAACCCGACCATAAGAAGTTCGTCGATTTTGTGGTATTTGCTCATAAAGGTAATCAAGTATTTGAGGAAATGACGTGGCAGCAGCTCGCAGATCGTTTTGTGCTATAGGCCGGAAAAAGTGCTGGACTAGCCATGTGTTAGCGTGAACGTCAATGAGATCTATAAGAGCCACAGCCCCTCAGAAAATCTTGTCTTTATAAGCAATAGTTGATGTTTTTTGTGCTATTATTGCGGAGTTATAAAAAGACACTTTACCCTCTTGCCTTGTGAGGTTAAAGGCTTATTGACTGTGGAATATTCAAAAAATACAGCCGTCACAACAAAACATTCTGAATTGGCCCGATGTCAAGATTGTGGGTCACAAGATATTGTGCATGATCCCCAACGGGGTGAACTCATCTGCACCAACTGTGGAATGGTCCTCTCTGAGGCAATGATTGACCATCGTGCTGGTGTACGGGCGTTCACACCCGAAGAGAAAGCAGAACGGAGCACAAATGGGTTACCCCTCTCTCAAATGCTCCCTGATTATGGTTTATCAACTAAAGTGTCAACCCGTTTGAATGGAAACGGCATTTCTCCTGAACGCGCTGGACGCCTTGAACGAATAATGCGATGGAACTCTCGTTCAACATGGCGACGACGAAACTTCACCATCGCCTTTACTGAAATTCGTCGAATGGCAGAAAAATTAAGTGTCCCTGGACATATACGCGAAACCGCAGCGATTTTTTATCGAAAAGCCTACAAAAATGATCTTCTCCGTGGCCATAGTATCAAAGCAATGGTTGCTGCCTGTGTCTTTGCTGCGGCAAAAACATGTGGCTTCCCGTTAACGTTAGATAGTATTTTGAAAACTTCGGCAGAAGAAGAACGAGTCATCAAACGATGTTATGTGCTATTAGTGAAGACGCTGAACTTAAAGCCCAAACAGCAGAATCTCACCTCAATTGTTCCTCGCTTCGCCAATGCATTAGGTCTCTCCGCACCAGTTGAACAACGTGCCATCGAAATCCTTGGTATTACATCGCAAAAACTTCAGCTTTCTGGAAAAGACCCCAAAGGCTATGTCGCTGCAGCCATCTATCTCGCTGCGAAACAACTTGGTGAAACCCGGTCACAACAAGCAGTCGCTTCTGTATTAGGCATCACAGAAGTCACACTTCGATCACGACAACGAGAAATCGCAAAGTTTGTCCAATTCACCTAGAATCTTTCCGAACACAACTCTCCCCATAAGCTAGCATTGCCAGCAAGTCTTAAAACATTTTGAGTCTTAGCACTTTCATAACCCATCTACTGGTGGGTCATGATTGTAATCTGACTCTGGTGTTCGGTGTGTCAAACACAACACTTAATGCACTCTTTCAACCCAAATCGATCGCTGTAGTTGGTGCTACTGATAAACCATATCGAATTGGTTACCAAGTAATCCGTAGTCTCCAATTAGGTAACTTCAAGGGACCCATATACCCTATCAATCCTCGCCTTGAAGCCGTCCTTGACCTGAAAGCCTACCCAACATTAGAGGCTGTTCCCAATCCAATTGACTTGGCAATTATTGTTTTGCGCAAAGACCGGGTATTAGATGCAGTTGATGCATGTGCGCGGAAAAAAGTCCATTCCCTTATTGTAATGAGCTCGGGATTCAGCGAGTTAGGGGACGTAACTACAGAGCTTGAACTCAGGAAACGGGTTAGACAATATGGGATGCGGCTGTTAGGACCAAACTGTGCTGGGTATGCTGCGACCACCGAGCAGATTTTTGCTAGCTTTGAAAACCGACTACAAAGTGGCAATCTAGCATTCATTTCTCAAAGTGGAGCCATGTGTGCTGTTGTTTTAGCAATGGCTCGTGCCGTGAGTCTTGGATTTAGTATTTTTGTCAGTTATGGAAACGCAGCCGATATTGGTCCTGAAGAAATCCTCAACTACCTTGAATCACATACACCGACAAAAATAATCGGTTGCTATCTTGAAGGCATCCAAAACGCCCGCCACTTTTTATCTGTAGCCCAGAAGATTACACCAAAAAAACCTATAGTTGTCTTAAAACCCGGAGAAACATATGCAGCGAGTCAAGCCATTCAATCACATACTGGTGCAATGGCAGGAGATCAGGCAATTTATACAGGCGCGTTTCGGCAAGCTGGAATAATCCAGGTCTCTACTCTAGAAGAATTCACAGATGCGTGCTTAATATTGTCACGAGCTCCGCTTCCTATGGGAAACCGTGTAGGAATTATCACAAATAGTGGTGGTCCTGGAGTTCTTGCAGTAGATGCGTGCACTCGTTTTGGTCTAGAGGTTTTTCCATTCCCTCAACAGCTAGTCCAAGAGTTCGAGGCATTTTTGCCTCCCTTTTGTCCCATGGTAAATCCTGTTGATTTGGGACCAGAGGGTTCGCCTAAGACCTATCAAAGGGTAACAGCAATGCTTCTGAATCACTCAGAAGCAAACTCAATCCTTGTGTTATGTGTTCCAACGGCATTTTCAGATATCAAAGCCATATCTAAGGCTGTAGCAAAAGCTCATGAAGAAAATCCACAAAAACCCCTTATAACCTGCTGGTTAGCTGGCGATATTGTCGAAGCTGGTATTCCCATTTTATTCCAGTCAGGTATACCAAATTACCCTACGCCCCAACGAGCCGCAAATGCCCTTTCGATACTCAAGCAACGTGTAGAGTGGCTTCAAGCACGATGAGTTGAATCTTACCTATTAGTATGCCCATAACACTAAAAACTGAAATTGTGTTCGGAGAAGACGGAGTGTATCTTCAATGCGTGTCGCGGTCTTAGATCCACGTGCTTGCAACCCATCTAAGTGCTCAAAAGAATGCCAGCGATTCTGTCCACCTCAGCGAATGGGCGATGAGGTTGTGGTTTTCGAAAACAAAAAAGATGCCCAACCACGCATTGTTGAAATTTTATGCACAGGCTGTGGTATTTGCACACGAAAGTGCCCGTTCGGAGCCATACGAATTATCAATCTTGCTGACGAATTGGAAACAGACACCTCCCATCGATACGGTCCAAACAGTTTCAAATTATTCCGCTTACCGATTCCTGCTCCTGGTTCGGTAACTGGACTTGTGGGTGCAAATGGGACCGGGAAATCCACTGCATTGCAAATCCTTGCCCTGCGGTTGCAGCCAAATCTTGGGAATTTCGAAGATCCCCCCGATTGGTCCGAAATTATCCGCCACTATCGCGGGTCCGGTCTTCAGCCTTATTTTGAAAAGGCATCACAAGGTGACCTAACCGTTGCGTATAAACCTCAAATCGTTACCTTCATTCCTGACGCTTACAAAGGAACAGCTCAATCACTTCTTGAATCCACAGATGAACGCGGAGTTCTCTCCTCCCTCACCGATCAGCTCGAACTTGAAGGTGTGCTTCACCGAGATGTGTCAGTCCTTAGCGGTGGTGAGCTCCAACGTGTAGCCATTGCTGCTGTCATGGCACGTGACGCAGATGTATACCTCATTGACGAACCAACCTCCTATCTCGATGTCTACCAACGTGTCCGAATAGCCCGCGCTATTCGATCATTGGCATTAGACGGGAAAATGGTCATAAGCGTAGTCCATGATCTCGCGGTGGCTGATTATATTTCAGACTATGTCTGTATCTTCTATGGTGAACCAGGAGTTTACGGGATTGTCTCTAATCCTCATGGGGTCCGAGAAGGCATCAATATCTACCTTAATGGTTATTTACCTGACAGCAACGTTCGATTCCGGAATGAAGAAATCAGATTTGACGCCCGACCCCCCTCTGAAGAATTCTGGGTTAATGTGGAATTACTCCTCGAATATAAAGCGATGATGAAGCAATTTGAAGACTTCCAGCTCCAAGTCATGCCTGGTCAGGTTCATCAGGGTGAAGTAATCGGAGTACTTGGACCCAACGGGATTGGAAAGACGACCTTTGTTCGTTTACTCGCCCATGATTTGGAGCCTGATGAGGGCTCAATTCCCGAAACCGATCTCAAAGTTAGCTACAAACCGCAATATCTTAGTTCCGACAGTGAGAGCACCGTTCTTGAAACTCTACAAGAGGTTGGAGGAGCTTCAGTGCTTACAAGTCTTTTCCGATCCGATGTGATACGGCCCTTATCATTGGATAAGCTTGAAGATCGCCAAGTCGCTGAACTTAGTGGTGGTGAACTCCAACGTGTGGCTATTGCTGCTTGTCTGGCTCGACCCGCTGACCTCTTCCTCCTTGACGAACCTTCCGCATTTCTTGATATTGAACAACGTTTGGCGGCAGCCAAAGTTATTCGCTCTATTGTGCACGATAAGGGAAAAGCTGCCTTTGTTGTGGAGCATGATATGGTCACTATTTCTGCGTTTGCTGACACAATTTCTGTTTTTACAGGTAAGCCTGGCAAAAGCGGATTATGTCAAGCGCCTGTTGATCTCCGATTGGGCATGAACACGTTTCTAAAGGATATGGGAGTTACTTTTCGTCGCGATCATGCAACAGGTCGACCTAGGGTGAACAAAGAAGATAGTCGACTAGACCGGGAACAAAAACAGCGTGGAGAATACTACTACATCAGCACTGAAGATGAGGGAATGTAGAACTAAATCCTATTTTCGGAGAGGTCCTAAGGGTCCTTTGTGGTTAATAAGAACATTCACGACGTTGCGGTCCTTGGGTATCTTCAATGAACGTGCAATGGGTAGGCATTTGGTTCGCAGGAGATGCGCTGATGGTGTGGGCAATGTAAATTCGGGGAGCGTCTCATGGTGCCCCATTCCCTTTGCGATTACCAAATCAACTACGTTAAAAAGGTTAAGGAACTCGTCTGAGCACCATTGAGGTAAGACCCCAACCGCTCCACCACCTGTTGTGATAAGAGTGGCTGAGTCGGCTAGGCCAGCAAGCTTGGCATCTTCTAGCATAGCATCATTCAAAACCGGATTCCTTTTCACAGCTACTGTAACCGTTGAGCCTAATTCTGTCAGAGCCTCAACAAGTAACCGATCAAATACGACTTCTCCCGCGTTATCAGTCAGATAGAGTGTGTGTGTAGCCTTCTGTGCTAACTTGTACAATTGGGGAATATTGTCGATTACTAACTCATTTTCTGCCTGGGCGATAAGTTTAGCTAAATTGTCCCAAGGAATTTCATGCCCCGCTACACCGTATTCAATAACATTGCCAAGTGATGCTGCGATGCACGCTCTACGGAAACATTGCTTAGAATCTTTAGGTTTTTTTACAAACTCCTCAAGTGAGGAAATTAGACCTAAGGCCGCCTCATTTGATTTTTGTTTTAGTCGGGCATAAGGGTCTGGACATCCTGTTATACACTGAATTGCCTGATCCCGTCGGGTGCCAACATATGCTGGAATCTTCTCCAAGCGACCCCCTTGAAGCAGAGACGAGTTTAGTATTCCTATGACCTCGGTCATTGCGGCTAATTGTAATTCTAAGTTTAGTGTCGCTAGTTGAACTTCTTGAAAAGCTCGAGAAATTAAGCAGCTGACGCACTGGGATTCCATCTGCAAGGTTACTAACCTCTTGTCACTTGCGGCTCCTAGCGTGAGTGACCTTTAAGCGTTTTAGATATGCAAGAGCACGAAGTGATTTTAAATTAAGGTGGCGGGCCCTCCGCGATTTGAACGCGGGACCTACAGGTCCGGAACCTGTCGCCCTATCCATACTAGGCCAAGGGCCCGGGTGCTAACATTTCGAAAAAGGTAGCAGTCCTATATAAAGAAGATGAGTAGTGCACGAATGGAAACTGTTAGTAAGGGATAGAAATTTAATCCTACTATACAGGATGTACTGCGGTGTTCTTTATATGCGGCTGGACCGAGCCCAACGAATTATGACTCGTGAAGAATTAAAAGGTATGCTCCTTTTTGATCCTTTCAATATTCGGTATATTACTGGTTACAAACCGACAGGAATATTGGGGAATTCAGTTGCAATTCTTGTTCGCGATGCCAATCCTTTGCTCATTGTTCCAGAAGCAGAATGTGAATTCGCACAGGCCGAATCTTGGTTTCGTGATGTCCAATCCTATCAGCCTCAGATGACTAATGCCACTAACACCGCTATTATTGAAGCTCTCCAAACTGCCCTTGAGAATTATAATCTGCGCTCTGTTGACATTGGGATTGAATTAAATCATATATCTGCACGACGATTTGAGGATATCAAACGCCTTCTACCCGATGCTGGTTTAAGAAATATCTCAACCGCGCTGTCCGAACTGCGAATGATTAAAGATGAAGTTGAAATTGAAAAAATCAAAACTGCGTTTCAAATCGCGGAAAATGGGCTAAGGGCCGCGATTGAGTTCATTCGTCCAGGAATATCAGAAATCGAAGTGGCTGGTGAAGTAGAACGAACCCTCAGAAAAGCTGGAGCCACACAAACTGGATATCCTACGGTCATTGCATCAGGACCTCGAGCTGGCTGTCCATTTGTTCCTGCTAGTCGTCGCGAAATTGGTTCCAAGGAATTCGTTGTAATTTCTGTCTCTGCAGTGAATGATGACTACTGTTCTAACTTGACACGCTCGGTACTAACTGGAAAGCCCACTAAGAAGCAACAGGCGCTTTTCGAGTGTGCTAAAGACTCGGTGACTACAGCCAAAAACACACTCTCTCCAGAAACCCTTGTGCGCGATATCGCTTTATGCATCCGTCGGGTCACAGATGATCGAGGATTTTTGAAAAACTTGGATTCACAATTAGGAAGTGGAATTGGACTCCAACCTCTCGAAGCACCATATATTTCTCCTACTGAGGAAACGCCCATTCTTCCCGGCATGGTTTTTTCCATTGAAACAGGACTCACTGTTCCTGGTATTGGGAGTGTTCGCCTTGGGGACACCATTGTTTGCCAAAAGGCCGAAGAATACGAGACTCTAAATCAGATATCACTTGAGACAGTGTAATTTTTGAAGAAGCTAATTTTCACTTAAAATCATTACTCAACTGTAATCCATCGAGAAAGTGTTATAACGACTTCTCTCATTTATTCATCTAGACTCCTAGGCGTAAGCAACTCTATCCTCTATAAGGTCGAAGTCAATGTCATATGAAAAAGAAGTACGTGACCATCGGAAAAGCGTCGAGAAGCTTCTCCTGGATTGTGAAAAGACTCTAGAACACCCGCCGAACGTGATTGCCCAAAATAATTTGATATTACTGAAAGCTGTTCTTGAGAAAGCTTTGATGGTCGCAGATGAAGCTCTCCGAGCTGCCAACCTGCAACCCAATGAAGTGGAATCCATTTTAGACCGGTTTGCTCAGAATTCAGATCAATATGGTACAAATCCCGCCTTAGATGAGGTAGACGCAATGAGACGAGAAATTGAGCGGTTCTCACGGGCAGTTGATATTCTAGCCGCAATGCGTAAACGACGCGAGCTCTCTCACCGCCTCGTCGGACACGATCCTCGTCTAATGGGTCCTTGGGCACGTTGGATACGAACTCTTGAGGGTTATAAGATTAATCAGGATTTGAGTCTGAAACACCGAGAAAGTCTCTTGGAAGATATTGATGAATGGCGAAACATCCTGGCAGGAACTTAATAGGTTGCTTCTATTTAACCCCGATTTTTGGGAGAAGCCTTTAAAAGTCTCATTTCTACCCTACAACAGTTACATGCATTTTGGGCCCGTGGCCTAGTTGGATATGGCGCCAGATTGCGGATCTGGAGGTCCGGGGTTCAAATCCCCGCGGGCCCGCCACGATTTGTTTTTTCAACTGATGCAAATGAGTTCCGATTGAGGTGTTGATAAGAACTTACATCCCTTTTTTGTGACCACAATATCTTCTTCGAGACTGACTTGTCCATAATTTTGCGTGGTTACGTACAATTCTAGCGTAAAGACGTTTCCGGATTCAACAACGCCTTTAGGACTTGCCCCATATCGCTCCCATAATGGTCCAAGGAGGGTGCCTCCATCATGAGCCTCCTGCCCCAGCTGATGTCCTAGTGCATGTTGATATTCATCAAACCCCCGCTCTTGAACGAAGCTTCGAGCAACGGCATCAACCTCATACCCTTTGACTCCGGGTTTAATGAAATTTGATGCTGCTTGGATGGCACCACGAACCGCTTCAAACGCTGTCTGAATTTCTTCTGGGATTTGGGATGGTGGACCAAAGAAAAACATTCGTTGTAGATCCGAACAATACCCCTGATATCGCACACCGAAATCAAAGTGTAGGAGGTGTCCCGCTTTTGTGACATTTTCAGTAGGTCCTGCATGACCAAACTGCTTATTTGGTCCCGCATCGACCGCTGGATTGTGATCCGCCCCCCAAGCAAAAGATACGGCATGGTCTTTCATTCGCTGATGGAAGAATTTCGAAATTACTTGCTCAGTTTGTCCAACCTGGAGAAAGTGTTTGGTTTCATTAAAGATTAGTTCTGTGATTGTCACAGCTTGCTGAATGCGTCGTATTTCCTCAGGTGTCTTTTGTCCTCGTAATCGAAGAAGCAACGGCTCTGCGCTCACAAAGTTTTGAGGATAGGGAGTACCCTGTAAATATTCAACCAGGAGGTTATACATTCCATAGGTCAAACCATCGGCTGCCACGTCATCTCGGCTAAAGTTCAGACCAATTTTCTTTGGGGAAAGGGCGTTGAGTTCAATCCGAAGTGGTTCTCGAATGTCTTGAGTGTAAGGTATGATTTTATCAAAGACTCCTAACGGTCTTAGACCGTCTGCATCGAAGTTACCCACAATGGCAATACGTTGTCCTGTTTGAGTAAAAATGAGTGCAGACTGCCAGACAAGATCAATTCCCAACACCAAGGAAAGAGCAGGATCGGCCATCTGCTTCGTCTCTCGAACCCATATCATCCAGGTATCAAAATCAAGTTTTTTGAGGAGGTCGAGAGCTTGTTGGCTTTTTTCCTGAACAAGAGAAGGTGTCATTGTCATCATCTCCTTTTTCGTTCTCGGTGTTTAGAGAAACTTTTATCCCTATTGAAACGAGATTTGGCGAGTATACAGCATAGTGTATAGGATGGCGTTAGTTTTGGCTAAGTACTTAATTATTGACTCAAAAGGTGTCGAAAAACCTCTCGACCTAGATGATTTAGATAGCCATGAGGCTATTAAAGGGGAACTTCGCACCTTCATTGAGACAGAGGAACTTGGTCGAGCTGCCAAAGGAGAACCACCCCATATTCGAATCATGCGAAAACTGGAACTCATTGATTATGAACCCACTTCTGACGTGGGGCATTTTAAATTCTATCCCAAAGGGGCAGTCTTGAAGGAGTTGTTGGAAGACTATGTCCACATGATTGCGGTAGACATGATTGGGGCTATGCGAATCGAAACCCCGCTGATGTATCGGATAAGCCAGAAAGATATTGCAGAGCAAGCAGAGAAATTCTTAGAGAAAGACTACCGCATCAAATTAAGTAAAGATAAGGAGCTCTTGCTGCGCTTTGCTGGCGATTTTGGTTTATTTTCGACAATGAAAAACGTGCAAATGTCCTATCGACAGCTACCGGTTCGGATTTTCGAACTCTCTCCCTCATTCCGGTTAGAAAAACGGGGTGAATGTGTAGGACTCCGAAGATTACGCGCATTCACTATGCCTGATATTCATTGTTTCTGCGCGGACTATGAACAGGGAAAACAAGAATTCGCTATGATTACTAAACATTATGATAGCCTAATTCGGGGTCTTGGCATCGAGTACTTGCTAGTTTTCCGGCTAGTCGAAGAATACTATGAGCAGACCAAAGACTTACTCATTAACCTTGCCAAGGACCTAAAACGCGCCATTCTTGTCGAGTTATTACCGGAAATGGCACATTACTGGAACGTGAAGAATGAATTCCAATTTGTGGATGCAGCAGAGGGGTCGGGGCAACTAAGTACGGTTCAACTTGATGTCACTGATGCAGAACGATATGGAATAACCTACGTTAATGAGAACGGGGAAGAGGTGGGTTGCATTATTGTCCACACTAGCATTGGGAGCCTTGAAAGACTTGTGTACGGGTTACTTGAAAGTGCAGCAAAACAGCAACAACAAGGACAACTTCCAATGTTACCTCTCTGGCTCTCTCCTGTTCAGGTCGTTATAGCCCCCATTGCGGACCGCCACAAAGCGTATGCCAGTAAAATTGTTGATCAACTTCGAGCTCGAAATGTGCGAGCGGTTCTTGATGATCGCGGAAAAACTATTGGCTGGAAAGTTAGGAATGCTGGACAGCAATGGATTCCCTTTCTTGGTGTAATCGGTGATAACGAGATGAAAGTTAAAGTTCTGCCAGTAACGATACGTGAAAAATCAACAACGAAAAAACCCTATAAAGAATCGATGACTGTCGAAGCCCTTGCTCAACTCGTTAATGACGCCTCCAAAGAGAAACCATTCCGGCATTTGTCGTTACCAAAACAGATGTCAATGTGGCCAATCTTCATCTAAGGCAAAATTTAGCTACCTATCTGAAGATGTTGGCTCTCGTCGGAGCTTCGCAATGAAAAAACCTTCAGTATCGTCGCGATGAGGGAATAGACGTTGACATGCTGTCATTCCCTCAAATCCCGCTGTCCCAAGCAATGGCTGTGAGGGCACTAAATTAAAGTGTGGATTGGCATCAAGAAAATCTCGGATAAGGTGTTCATTTTCGTCTAGCGTCAAAGAACAAGTCGAATATACCAGAACTCCCCCTGGTTCAACGAACTTGCTTCCCGCCTCTAGTAGGTGAGATTGAACCCGGCTGAGGCGACGAATTTTGTTAGGACTCATAGCCCATTTGACTTCGGGGCGTGTTTGAATCACGCCAGTATTGCTACAGGGAGGATCGACTAATACATACTTAATCAAAAAATCGGTCCGAAAGGGAAGCTTTAGGCTATTGGTAAAAATCACATGGGTATTCTGTACACCCAGCCGCTTAAGGTTTCGAGTCATTTCTTCAATACGTAACAACATATTGTCCAAGGCGAGTATGTTTCCCCGATTATCCATGAGCTGGGCAAGGTGTGAGGTCTTACTACCGGGTGCTGCACATAAGTCAAGAACAATCTCCGCGGGATTTGGATTGACAATATGAGATACTAATGCACTGGCTAAGCTTTGAAGGTAGACGGCGTGTTGAAGATATACATCCGTTTGGGTAACCGGAAGATTCCCTCGCTGAATTTTCATCATTTCTGGGAGCTTTTCGATGGGAAAACACAGAAACTCAGCTTGTTCAAGTCCTTTTACGGTCTGATTACGAGGTTGAATTAGTGTATTAACACGAACATAAACTGAAGGGTTTTGTAGGCTTGTTGAAAAGAACTTTTTTGCTTCATCTGGTCCAAGAATTCGAGTAACATATTCGAATAACCACTGGGGCATCGAGTATTCCAGCTCTTGTGCCCCCAAGTCATGAAATGAGGCCATGATTTCGTTAAAATCGATTTTTTGTAAATTTCGTAAGACAGCGTTGACGAAACCAGCTAATCGTTTGTTTTTTCGACGTTTAATAATAGATACTGCTTCATTAGTCGCAAGAGCTGGAGCCGTATCTGTGAAGAAAATTAGATATGTAGCCACTCGTAAAACGTTTCGAGTAAAAGGATCGATATCAATAATCTGACCTTTCTCCAGAACTTGGTCGAGCAAGTAATCAATTGTGTTCAAGCGTCGAACCGTTTCGAAGACTAGGCTATGAATTGCAGTGCGAATTCGCCAGTCGGTAATATGCCACTCCTGAGTAAGTCGCCTTAACGCCCCCCGCAAAGATTGAGATTCTTCGTCCCAAAGAGAGAGGACTTCTGCTGCTACCTCTTCACGGCTAATTTCTTTGCGTTTACTCTGAGGGGACACGTTCCTGATTCTCCTCGCGTTGCCTAGCGAAGGTGGATTATAAAACCTTCCAAAATATAATATCGCCAACCCCACAAAACACTAAAAATCTAGATAGCCTCTCATGGGTACAATTACCACCTTAGTTGAGTTTTCATGACAACTCTATTGGATATTATTTCACATCTTCGAAAACTAGCACCTGCAATGTATGTACCGCAAGATGATATCGATGGTATAATTCTCGGCGTTAATGATGAATCAAAGCAACACCGAGTACGAGTAACTGCCGTTGATGTCTGTGTAGATATTACACTTCCTGTTATTGTTAAAGCCAGTGAGCATAAGGCTAGCCTCCTCATTGCACACCGCTCTCCATTTCCGCAGTCTACCCACACCTTAACGGGTGTGCCCCAATTATTACTGCAGCATCTCCTGAAACACAACATGACGGTCTATATTACCCATTATAATTGGGCGATGGTGGATGGGGGAATGAACGATGTGCTCGCACATACCCTTGGCTTCGATGTTACCGATGTGTTTAAGGTTCCTCTTTTAGGTGGAATCCATCCACTTGGACGCACATGTGAAGTTCCAAAAGAAATGAATCTCAAAATGTTCATTCAATATGTCTCAACGCGGTTGAACGTTCCATCAATCAATTATGTAGGAAATCTTGATGATGAAGTGAATCGCCTCGTAATCGTGTCTGGTGAAGGGATTAATCCTCAATGGCTACATCTGGCGAGGCAACGCGGATATGATACCTATCTTACCGGACACCTTACTCACGAACTCGCAATTCAGGCAAGTCAATTGAAAATGAAACTTGTTGCCCTCCCACAGAGCTTCACCGAAACACCAGGAATGAGTCGATTGACACAAATTCTTGATGTGGAACTTCCCAAAGTTACATTTAATTTCATTGACCCTACATTACCATACTCTACACTACTTACCCGCCCCTAATCATTTCCTTATTTTTAAGGAACTGAGGAAATTCCATGCAGAATCCACTTATCATCGATTTAGGCACTGGCTATCTCAAGTATGGCTATCCCACTGATGCTCTTCCCAAGATAGTTCCTGCCTATCTGAAGGATCCGGAAAGGAATAAGGGTGACATTAGTCTTACCACGCTCGACCCGACACGCATTGGAAAATTCTATCCTCTCGAAAATGGAAATCTCCCAGATAGTGAGATTCTAAAACCTCTTATTCTCGATATCTTTAATCGAGTAGCAATTGGAGGATTTCCGCGGGTTGCCACTGAAGTCCAACTCCTCATTTTTTCTACTGTTGAGCAAAATCGCATCTATTGTGTATGTGATGAACTTCGAGAAAAACTTGGGTGCCGAAAACTCCTTGCGGCTTATCAACAAGTCCTCACCCTTCTATTCCTTGGAAAACATACAGGAACAGTCGTTGATATAGGACACACAATTTCGATGATAACTCCCATCTATAAGGGCTTTCTTCTCCGGGAACATGTAGTTGACACTGTCACAGGAAGTCTCTATGTTACCGCAGCACTACGACGCCTCTTTGAGGATATGGCAAAGACTTCGTCCAAGTACTCAGACTATGCCAAAATCGCAACCGATGCTAAAGCCATCGAGTATATTAAGCGGAATTTTTGTCAAGTCCGTCCTAATCCTAAGGAAAAGAAAACACCACGAGAATGGCACTATCACCGTAAGGACCTTAATGTCTCACTAGGAACCGTTCCTTGGAGAGCGCCAGAAGTCCTTTTCGACCCGTCTCTCATCGGTATCGGCGATATGGGGCTTATAGATGCGGTGGTTAACTGTATTGACCAAACTGATATGACCATCCGGCGTGAACTATCAAACGATATTGTGCTCACAGGAGGTGGATCCTTATTCTTTGGACTCCGCGAACGCTTCGAATACGAACTTAAGCGTCGACTTCCTCATCTTCCCATAAATGTGTACGCACTAGAAGATGCATTGACAAATGCCTGGTCAGGTGCTGCGGCCCTCCACCGACCGCCGTAAATTCCCCTTTTATTAGTTTCAAGTTTCTAAGCAATAACCAATTATTCCGAGAAATCCCTGAACCTTATGGGTTTCGAATAGAAACTATTTTCAAACATGTGTCCTAGATTTGGTTTGTGAATAATACCCAAGCCAACCTGATCATTGACCTGGGTAGTGGCTACATGAAATGTGGGTTTCCTGAACAACCAGAACCCATAGTCATAGCTGCTGCTTTCCAAAATCCCAAACGAGGCGGTAGTCCATCGATTTTTCTTGAATTGGATCCAGGTCGTGGCGCGTGGGTATTTCCTTTAGAGGATGGCATGCTTCCCACGGATACCGCCTTTATCACAAAATTGTGCAACCTTGCGTTAGAACACTTTCCTACAATGAGCAAGCAACGCGAAAAACTCCAGCTAACATTACTTCTGT
This sequence comes from archaeon, assembly GCA_016550405.1. The sequence goes on from JABXGX010000202.1 coordinate 34,105, forward strand.
TTCCCCAATCACCACCAGGTCGAGTAAGTGAATTGTGCCAAGACATCCAGCAGGATCTTGGGTGCCACCAGGTTGATGCCACAATTCAACAGATATCAACGTGGAGCTATTGGGGACGGAAAAGTGGGCTAATTGTTGATATCGGTTACACTAGCACCTTTGTCTCTCCGATTTATCGCGGTTTTCTCCTAGAAGAACAAATTCTCCCCCTGGTCACTGGTAGTTTCTTCATATCCGCCGAAATTCGAAAACTCCTACTTCACAAAAGCGAAACTTCTCCTGCAGAACTTGCCCCCCATTATAGTCAACTAGCAATAAACGGAAAGGCAATTCGGGCGATTAAACACACTCACTGTCAAGTTTTTCCCATGCCTGTTAACGATGTCTTTGAAGATAACATTGATTTTTCATTTGAAGGACTCCAACTTCCACTAGGACCGCTACCCTGGCAAGCGCCAGAAGTATTATTCCAACCAACACTTCTTGGAGTCGGAGACAAAGGCTTAACAGAGGCTATTGTAGATGTATTAATGCACGTAGATACTACTGTGCGCGCAGAATTAGCAGCAAATATCATCCTCGCGGGTGGTGGTTCAATGATCCCTGGTCTCTCAACCCGAATTGAAACGGATCTCAAAGCACAAATCCCCCACCTCACAGTCAAGGTTTTTGACCTTGAATATCCCCTTTACAGTAGTTGGCTCGGTACCGCAAAAACACGAAAATAGGATAGGAGAACTCATGTCAGATTCAGCGATGGTTAAAGATGCCATAGCAAATATTGAAAAAGGCCTTGAAAGCCTCGAAGAACAACTCAAAGCCACACAATCAGCAATGGAACAACTCGGTCAGGACCTTTCTGTACAGATGGAACAGACCGCCAAGCAGGCGAATGCCGCTGCACAAGAAATCCATCGAGATGTGTCCACATTTCGTGAACAACGTCAACTCGTAGAAACCCAACTCATTGCTGAAGTTGACCGAGCCAAAGAACTCAGTAATCTGAAACATATCGAAGAAGCGGTTCGTGTCATCATTGAAATCGTAGA
>JABXGX010000203.1 GCA_016550405.1 archaeon
CCCGTTAGCCCAGCTAGCACAAAGAAGAAGATGAGCTGGAGCACAGCGGCAACGAGGACAAGTGTAGAGGATGTTCCTTCATCAGCCATAATAGGGAATCTCCAATGAGTTCCTATGCATTGCACTAAATCTGGGTACATAAAATTATGGAAATCGCGCATTCGAAGATAATCAGTTATCAGCTGAGAAGTCCAGCAGGTTTTTCAACGCCCAACCTTCAAACCGATTTGGATAGTGATTGGTATGTGTTACCATTATACAGTTCCAGATATTGATCATATTCAACTCCGCTTTGAAGCGAAATTCGCCGAAAGGAAAACCTTTGATCGAGTGTACCATGTATCAGGTTTTGTTAACCCCGAATTACCTGTTATAACTAACGAGGCACCTGATACCATCCAAATGCTGAAGTGGGGACTCATTCCCCACTGGGTCAAGGATACACCTACAGCAACGACATTGCAATACCGGTTATTGAATGCACGGGCAGAAACAATCCACGAAAAACCTGCGTTCCGTTCATTAATCTCGTCCAAACGTTGTCTGGTTTTAGCTGATGGTTTCTTCGAATGGCGACATTTCAAAGACCGTACTTATCCCTATCATATTCAGCTTACTAGTGGTGCGCCTTTTGCATTTGCTGGGCTTTGGGATAGTTGGAGACACCCAGAAACAGGTGAAACCCTGAAAACATACACAATCATCACTACCTGGGCTAATTCCCTGCTCGAACAGATTCACAACAAACGTAAACGCATGCCAGTCATCTTACACCCGGCCGATGAAAAACCATGGCTGCAAGTGGAATTGAGTCGAGATGCCATTGACAGTTTCTTAGTTCCCTTTGAAGCCAACAAAATGATGGCGCATCCCGTATCACGTTTGATTACTACAAAAGGTGTAAAGAAAAATATCCCCGATGCCATCAAACCAGAAATGTATCCTGAGCTCCCAACTATCGAACGTTAAGCAAGTAGGGAGGAATTATTGTGTCTAAATGGTTCACCACATTCAACTCGCCCTTTAACGACATGACAATAGTGTGGAGTGATACACTGTCACAACCACTTGTGGACCAGATTTTTCTTACAAACCCTCAAAATCAGTCGGAGGTCAGGGCCATGCGTGCCTTCCCACAAGCTAGGAAAGGAATCTCATCCGTCATCGATAATCTTGTTAATGCGTTACAAGTTTTTCTCCGTGGTAATAGGGTCGGCTTTGATTTGAATATAGTGAACTGGTCCAATTGTTCGGATACTCAACAGCGGATACTCCGAGCTGAAGCGGGTATCCCTCGAGGGTGGGTTAGCACGTACAAACGCATTGCGCAGCATGTAGGGATCAGGAATGGTGCACGGGTCGTTGGGAATGCCTTGGCGAGAAATCCATTCCCTATAATTATTCCTTGCCATCGAGCGGTTAACTCGGATGGTAACCTCGGTGGGTATCAAGGGGGTCTAGCAATGAAGAAAAAACTCCTTGAGAATGAGGGAATCAAGTTTTCAAAGAGCGGAAAAGTTGTTATGGAAACCGTATTCTATTAAAACCCATGACGTTTTGTGCTAGCGTAGTCGGTTATATTCGCAAGCCAGAAGAGAGAATTATTTTCATCGAAATTGAACCTCAGTATTGGAAAGCAACACTCCAAGTGGATCAATTTTCTCATATCATTGTCCTATGGTGGATTACAGGACATGATAATCCGACAAGCCGAGCTAATCTTGCTGATTATCCACCAAAAGAGAATGCGGATTTGTCAGGTGTTTTTGCTAGCCGGTCCCCCGCCCGACCGACTCCCATTGGTCTTTCGATTGTGGCAATTGAAAGATTTGATGAGAAGACACGGCGAATCTATATTGATCAGATTGATGCGCGTGACGATACGCCTGTTATTGATATTAAGCCGTATATGCCATTTTCGGATAAAGTTGACCAAGCCAAAGTTCCACCATGGTTTCATGATAACGTATCACGATACTCCTCTAATCCCTTGGGTTGAGTGGGTAAGTAAAGACCTGTGTTTCCTATGCTAGTTTGATGCTTTTTTTCGCAAGAAGTGAGTAGTGACTAAGGGAAAAGGTTTGTAGAGATCGGATTTCGAAGCGTTGGAAAAGGTTTCTTAATCCCCCTTCTGTGAACAGATGGTGGGGAAGCCCTTTTTCAATTCCTCGGGTTGGGACCCATGTCCCGGGCTCAATTTCATGGCCATCCTTTGATGCGTGGCCCTTGGGCACAGGAACGGTAACCCAGATGAACCCTTGTGGTCGAAGCACGCGCCACATCTCTTCCACGTATTGTCGGATAACGGCAATGCGATTGTGATGAATGACTCGTACACTAATTATGGCATCGAAGAAATTGTTCTGAAAAGGGAGATGGAGAATATCTGCTAGTGTCACATTATTGGCAAAACCAAAAGTTGCAAGTCTTTGCCTTGTATTCTGAAGGCCTGAAGGCGCGATATCCAACCCGTATACATCAAAACCTTGTTGGGCTAAAAACAGTGTGTGGCGACCACTCCCACATCCATGATCAAGAACGTGTTTGACCCCATTTACCTTAAACTGGTGAGCAACATCGGGCAATTCACCTTGGATTGATTGATCCAAGAATGCGCCTTTTTCATATTGTCGTTCCCAGGCTAGGCGACCATCACGAAATTCGTCGTCAGAACCTTGTAAGACTTTCACCCTCAATTGTGCTAAAAGGCTATAGCCTGAAGTCGTGCTGCTGATGAGATTTCCTTGATGCGGTCAGCCATTTTCATGGTAATATAAGCTAACAAAACAACTTCACGTGACGTGAAGCGGTGTCGTTGTCCTTTGAAGATAGTGAAATCGTGTCTTGCTGGAGTGAAGACAAAGGAGTTGTACCGTTTTAGATGGTCCATAAGATCTTCGGGGAGCCCTAGCTTCTTAGGTTGTAGTCGACGTAAATTACTTCCCAAGGAGCGGGACTTCGTGGCAGCATCGCCAGTGACTTCAAAGGTCCAAGCGCGTACAAGGAGTTCAAGGTAGTCCGCCAGATATTGGATAGCGTCTCGTGTGAAGCGGGGCAGGCCTTTCAAAGCGTCCTGAGCAGCCTCTAAAGGATTTTTAGGTGGGGGCGCAACAAGTGCTATCAGGCGCTGCTTTGCTGCATCGTGTAGTTTCTTGCTCCGAACCAAGTACACCGCTGTTGTTTCAGCTTCAATGTATTCTGACTCCGTAAGTACATCCTGGGCTAACGCTGAACAATACGGAAGTGCCCATAATACCTCAGATTTTCGACCCGTTTGACTCGGCGTTGCCAATGTTGAATCCTCCTATCACAAGAGTACTCAAAATAGTGTAAATTCTCTTATTTGGGTCTTATCTACTGGTTTCGTAATCAGACCAGAGGGCTTCAAAACTGCTTTCACGGTGAAATCGATGCCAAAAAATTGATTTCCTTGTCTATGTCTATTCCTCTTGAAGAAATTGAAGCTAATATGACGTGACGTGAATGAAACAACCCGCCCTATTTGCAGCGTTTCCCAATCTTCGTGAACATATTCCGTGGATTCCGATTCTCCCCAAGCCAACTCCCACACGGCAGTTAACGAAGCTGGAAGACGCTTTACAGACCAAAGAAGCGATCTGGGTGAAACTGGATAACCTTACATCGGACAAGTACGGTGGAAATAAGGTTCGTAAGTTAGAATTTCTTCTTGCTGACGCGTTACACCAAGATAAACAACAAATAGCCACCCTTGGAGCATTAGGCACCAACCATGGACTTGCGACCACAATTCACGGGCAGGCTTACAATCTACGTGTCCACCTGTATCTCACCGACCAACCCATCACACCCCACGTTCTTCAAAACCTAAAACTGCTATACCATTTTGGCGCTGACATGATTTATGCCAAAACCCGACGGCGAGCCCAGCTTCGCTTTCAATATCTTGATCGACTTTTTCACCGTCATACATATTGGCTCCCCCTCGGAGGCAGCTCTGAAATCGGAGTCCTCGGTTATGTGAATGCCGTCTTTGAGCTTCACAGTCAGATTAAAGCAAATCAACTGTCCGAACCACGTCTCATTTTTATTCCTGTGGGTAGCCTTGGCACTATTGCAGGAATTGATTTAGGACTCCAATTAACCGGTCTTCCGACAATAGTCAAAGGCGTCTGTGCTTCACCGCACCTTCCTAGTGCAACTCAAGTATCTAGATTGATTCATAATACTTTGAAACTCCTCCAATCCAGCGGCACATTTCAGGATTTTACGTATCAACCGCGGTTTGAATTGACAACAGAGTTTGCAGGATCCGAATACGGGGCACCCTCTCGTGCCGGAAACGAAGCAACAACACTTGCCCAAGAACAGGAGAACCTTATTCTCGAACCAACCTATACAGCCAAGACTTTGGCAGGGGTAATTGATTATATTCGCAACGGAGAGAAAGGCCCGATTCTATATTGGCACACATTTAACTCCGTAGACTTGTCTCCACTTGCTGACCAAGTAAGTTATCAGAATCTACCAACTTCTTTCCACCAGTTCTTCGAAAGGAGTTAGGTGCTCACATCCCTGTATCTGCATAAGCCACATACTCAACCAATCGGTGCAGCCACTCCACTCCAGCTACTTCACGAACACACCGAGGACACACCATTTTATTGTGCGGAAACAACGGACGCCCCAACCACATATTCACCTGATCCGTATTCACTAACCGACCACGATTGAACAACTTCCCAGGACGTCGCTTACACCGAAAACACAATTCATCTGCCACACTAACCACTCCAAGGCTGGCTAGCCAGCCAACAAATATTAACTTTTAGCTCAAATAACTATTACCTTATTTTTCCTCAGCAGCTGGAAAGGGAGAAACGACACTTGCTAATGAACAGGAGAACCTTATGGTTGAACCAACCTCTACAACTAAGTCTGTAATTGGGGCAACCAATTATTTCGTAGAGGAGGAAAAGGACCTAGTCTCTATTTGCGCATAATCAACTCCGTTGACCTCTCAACCATCGTTAAGCAAATAGATCGCCAAGATTTGGCTACGCCGGTTCAATAATAATTTCCAATAATAGGTTCGTCTTTGCGTGGGCGAATCTATTTAGAAAAGAACGCCTAGAAAATAGACGGGGTTACTAATTTTGAGGCGAAGAAGAATAATCGCAATTGGTTCGATTTTTCTGTTACTTGGGCTAGCGGTCTGGTTGGTATTTACGTACGTCGTTCTTCCCGTATCGGTCGTTGAATTACAAGTATGGACTGCAGAGGAAATCGGAACCGTGCATCAACTGGTTGGAGCGAATTCTTATGGCCCAGACATTACTGGGCTCTATCAAGATCAGGTCGCCTATGACCTCTTTCAAAATCTAGGACTCCAACGGTTACGAGTGTGGTGTCGCTTCGGATGGCAACTTGCGGCTAGTTCGGGTTGGGAAACTCACCATACGATTTTCAATGGCACTTCTTTCGAAGATGCCCAAAACCCGAATTTTTACAATTGGACCTACCTTGATTTACTGGTCGACGTGATTAATAACACAGGTTCGAAGCCTATCCTGACCTTCACCGGCTGTCCACGCTCTCTTCACCCCAATTGGGCACCCAATAAAGGTCCAGTTAACCTGACGATTTATGCTGAAGTCGTTGCGCATGTGGTGATGCATTACGAACAGGGCTGGCCAGGGATAGGACAAATCTTTGATTTTGATTACATTGAAATTGGCAATGAACCGAATCTGCCGGCGTTTTGGGATGGAACACAACAGGAGTTCTTTGACCTCTACAACATCGTGTCGCGCCGTCTAGCTCTAATTGGTAGCTTATTCAAAATCGGAGGACCGGGACTTGCGGACATTGAGTTGACCAATTGGACGACGAATTTCTTATCCACCGTGAATGGATTAGGGCTTCCCCTCGACTTCTTTTCCTGGCATGCCTATTGGAATGACCCTGGACATGTTATCGGAACCATTCACACAGGAACCACTTTATTGAGGAATCTGGGATTCGGACATATTGACCAAGTCTTCGATGAATATGGACTCGACTTACTCTCTGATACAGAGTGGGGAACAATGACCGCCGCAGTGCACACTACTGAAGTTTTGATGGGTGCAGCCAAAAATGGCGTCGATATTGCATGCTTTGGGTTTGCGAAAGATGTACCTATTCATCCGAATATCACCTCTGTCTTTGGTGATGAGGCGAACTTTGGTCTTCTGACCCGAAATCCGACAACGCCTAAGCCCACGTTCCATGCCCTCAAACCCTTTGCTAGCATCACCAACCACACGATTCTGAATGCAACCCTTGTGCAGCCTCCGATGTTATTGGCGATCCCAGCGCCCATATCAGCTCTTGTGACCCGGGGGCCAGGTCAGCATAACTACACGGTTCTTCTTTCAAACCATGGAATCCGCTCAATAACAGTTCAAGTCAATCTCCAGGGAGGCCCTTCAGGACCCTTCCAGATCGCACAACGAGAGCTCTCAGCCACGGCACTCCAACAGTATAACGATTGGACTCCACTGAGTCAAAGCACGAGCGCCTCAATAACCGTCACCTGCCCTCCTCAAACGATACAATGGCTTTCCATCTACCACATCGGTTCGAATGCCTATCTCCACCACCGAAACGCCAATCCATTTTCATCTACCCAACATATGCTGTACAATCTTCACGTCAAAACGCCAGACCCTTACAAGTACAACTCATTCGCATCATCGGATAAGCTATCGGTAATAATATCTAAGGACATTGTCAGCTGAACGTAGCCGGACCCTCCAACGTAACACACACTACTATCTACTTCAACCAGACACGCGTCTACAATATGACAGAACATCAATTCACCTGGTCATTCTATACCGACAATTATCTCCTTGATTGGATCACCATTCGTGTCCAAGGGTATGATATGAATGATACCACCTATGAATGGACCCCATGAGAAACTTGGTAGATTTAATGTGGCACCGGTCACAGGTGATGCCATTTCCTTAGCCTTAATCCTGATCATTGGGGAAACCAACTAATCTCTTGGGCGAACCAAAAAAAGAAGAGGAAAGGACGCACGAGGCGTCCGTTCGTTTAATTGTTCTGGCGTTTTCGGCGACGCAACATTACACCGATTCCCAGTGCGACGATGGCACCAATAGCAATGGCTTCGATTGGGAAACCAGGGATTGGTGGCGGAGGTGTTGGTGGCGTCGATGGTGGTATCGCAACGGTGATGGCTTCGTCATTGCTCCAGGGTCCGGATTCGCCGTCATTGTCGATGGCACGGACGCGGAAATAGTAGGTCCCGTTGGTGAGTCCGCTGATCGATTGAGTGGTCGTGGTAGGCGTCCAGGCGTTGAGAATCACGGCAAAAGTGGCTGAGCCACTCATCTGGAGTAGATAATTGTCGATACCTCCGTCGTCGGTACTTGCGGTCCAGGTGACGTCGAAGGCACCGTCGTTGTCGCTAGCACCCGGATCGGTGAGGACGGGAGCGGTGGGAAGATCGTTGTAGGCGTAGTCGATGTTGAGGCTATTGAGGCGGGCGGTGCGGTCGTTGAAGGGACTGTTGAAGGTGGCCTTCCAGAGGAGTTTGTTGCCCTGGTAGAAGAAGGAATGAGGTGACCCGACGGTGATGGATTCCATATGGACTCCTCCATCGGCAGAGAGTTCGAAGTTAATGGAGGTCCCGTACGGAATATCAGCAGAAATAGTGACGGTGGCGTTTTCGATGGTTCGGGTTGTGGTGTCGACTTCAAGGGACTGCCCGTATGTTCCCGTTTCCCATCGGTCACAGTAGCTTTCGAATACGCGAATGGTGAGGAGGCGATCACCACAGGCGGCGTATAAGTAATCGCCAGCGATGGTCATGCTGCGAACATCTGTGCTGCTGGTAGTATAGGTGTCGAGACGTTGGATATTGTTGATGTTGGAGGCATCAATGAAGTGGATTCCCACACCGCGTTCCGCTGCGAAGATGAAGGTTCGGAACATTTCTACAGCAGTGCAGATGTAGCTCCCAGAGAATTGGAGCCCATTGGTATTGATCATGGCCCATGGGTCCGTCATGTCGACTAGGTTGACGCCCCACCATCCATTGGCGATTGCGGCGAAGTCGCCTGAAACTACGACGTCTTCTGCATCGACAAATTGTATAGTGTGGGTGTGTTTGATGTTGGTTAAATCGTTGAGGTTGTAACTAAGAAGCCCGTATCCTCCCATAGTGCTACCATTGCCGACGGCATAAACAAAATGCCCTTGGACAGCTACTCCTGAGCAGTTATCCATTGTGGTATCGTGGGTGAAGTATTGTAAGTTAGACGGGTTGGACACATCTAGGAGGTATAATCCCAAGGGTCCGTCGGCCACATACGCGAGTTCACCTGCAACAGTCACATCGTAAGGATAGGTAAGTGAGTAGTAATCCCGATAGATGACATTGTTCGGGTCCATGATGTCAAAGCATTGTAATCCCTTGTATGAGGGGCCCCAATTGGTGATGTAGGCGTGTGTGCCCTGCACATCAACTGTCGTGTAGTCGATGGTGGCACCGTACCAGACGCGGTCAAGGAGCACAGGATTCGCGGGATCGCTAACATTTAAGACGACGAGGCCATCAGCGCCCGCCGCGACATAGGCGATATCACCTTGCACATCGACATCGAAGGCGTCATAGGTGCTGTAGGTCGAGTACAAGTAGTCATTGTCTATTACGCCCAAACTGTAAAGGTAGATTGTCGTGTCGGCAGCTACAGCGAGGATACCATCTTGGATGCTGACATCCCATGAAGGCGCAATGGAGATCCAAGCGATTGGTAAGGGGGTGCTCGGAGTGGAGACATCTAGCATCCAGGTGCCACCACTTTCGTCAGCGACGACGAGGGTGTTTCCTTGCAACTCAAGATCAATAGCGTTTCCTGGCGTATTGTATGATCCAATGATAGAAATGTCGTAGGGGTTGCTGATGTCGACAACTTGGACACCAGCAGGACCATCAGCTACATAACAGACATCCCCATCGATGATCGCATCGGTGGCAACCCCAGGAGTGTTGAGGCTATCTGTTCCAAAGGGTGCATAGGGGTCGGATACATTACGGATGTAGAGACCAGGGTCCCCATTGCATCCAGCAAGAATTTGTCCGGAGATATCGATGCCGAGGATGTTGGTCCATGATTGGGAATAGGTCAGGACAGGTGTGGTGGGGTCTTCGATGTCGTAGATGTGAAAATCGAGCCCACTGCTTAGGCTGACCGCCATGTAGAGGAAGTGCCCTTGGATTTCGAAGTCGGTGATATTCCCGCTACCCATAGCGATGGAGGAGACGGCGGCAGGGATGCTTGTTGGATTGGAGACATTGTAGATTTTCCATGTTGGATTGCCGACTAGGTCACTTTGACCGATGAACATGAGGTCGCCATCAATTTCTCCAGAGATGAGATAGGTGGCAGGATGTTGGGTGCCCAGCAGCGCCATGTTGGTGGGGTCGCTGATGTTGTAGACGCGGAGCGCGTTGGTGCCGGTCGTCGTCTTATAGAGAGTCGCGTAGAGTTTGCGCCCTTGGATTTCGACGGAGCGGACAGTCTCAAAAGTATCTATACTATCAAATAGCGAGAGATACCCATCTCGATTGTTAGCCAGGTAACCCGACCCCCAGCCAACGGCTGTGGAGTTCGGAGCGTCACGATAAGTTGTTGTGCTAAACGATTCAGAGTAGCCTCCACTTCCAGGAACAGGCACCGTGTAGTTGACGGCCTGCAATGGCGGAAGTGTAGAGGGAGTGAAGGATACGAACATCAAAGAGAGTAATGCTAAGAATAGTGAAGCCACTAAGAGGTGTGTTTTTTTCAAAGACATTGTTTTTTCCCTCACGAGGAAAAGAAACCGCGTGCTGATAGGGGGTTACCTCCTAAAAAATCACACCGTTCGTTTTTGAAGACCGCATCATGCTCAACGAGGCTATCGGAATGAAGGTCTCGGCGTCTTGGATCTTGGCGAGAGGTGTTGCGAGATGCTTCGTGTCTTCAAGGTTCGCTAGGCGACTAACCATGATGCATTTTCACCCAGTGACAGAAACCTGACATTTATACAACTGAAATCATTGAAGAAATAATGAGACTCCATTATGATGGTTTCTTGACGGAGAGTATCGCAGGAATCATATTCGATATATATCAGATCTCACTAGATCGTAGAACTGAGGCTTGAAGGATCCAAGAATGGAGGCGCAGATCTGACTATTAGCTTCAAGTAGAACTGGACTATTATCACCCGCCATAGCACACACATCACTTCCTGCCACTATACAATACATCAACAGCCTACACTGGTCAAGACCCGTATCCAACGAGTATCCTCACCCCGCTTGAACAAATTCTCACAAGTTAGAACCGTAGACAACGAGCAGATCGGTTATCATAATCCACCCATACAAACACACCAACCTAACTTCGTTGGTGCAACCCCACTTGACGATGCGATGCAAATAGTTACTAACGTTTAGGGTTGCAACCAGTTGTTTTTCTGATACCAGGCAATTGTTTCTGCTAGCCCTTGCTGGGCATCCGGATAAACCAGTTGATAGTCTGTAGCTTTGAGCTTGGCATTGCTATACTGATAATCGTGAAACATCAAATCAATTGTGGCGCGTTCAATTTTCGGTGCTTTATGCGTGAAATTTCGCGCCTTCCATTCAGCCCACAATGCCAACGCGGTGAGAAGCCATCGTGGAAGAAGAGGAAACCGCGTATAGTAAACCTTTGCGTTTAACAACGGTGCCACAGACGAAAATAAGTCATATTTCCGATACGTCGAATCATCCACAACGTTATACACCTGACCCCAAGCAGTGGGTAAAGAAAGGAGATGTATTGCTGCACCGACCACATCAGTAACATGAACCAATGGAACCAACGTATTCAGATTCTTAGAAATTATAGGCAGCTGTCCAAGCGCTACCATTCGAAGAATCGTTCCAATCCCATACCGATTACGTGGCCCGTAAATGGGAGCCGGGCGAAGAATAATAAGATTTAGATGATGCTCGGAACAAACCTGGAGGGCAATCTGTTCTTGTTCGAATTTTGATTGTTCATAGGCATTTGATGGATTCACCGGATCATCTTCACTCACAGGAAGTGCCTTCGGAACCCCATACACTCCAGCACTACTAATCAACACGACTTTCGAGACGCCTGCCTTTACCGCCGCATGACAAAGATTGTTTGTTCCCTCAACATTAACGTCATACAACTTCGCCCATGGCGCCGAATACCGAAATAGGGACGCTGCATGAAAAATGACATCAATCCCCTTGACAACCCGCGCAAGTGTTGTAGGATCGCACAAATCCCCGGTCATGAACTCAGCTTCACGATTCAAAAAAGAACACGGTGCCTCGGCTAAATCCATGCCCCGAACCAGATACTTCGAGTCTTGAAGTAACATGTCGATGAAATGACTGCCGACAAAGCCACAGGCCCCCGTCACCAATGCCCGCTGTGTCGTCACACTATTTCCCCTCGCTATCACAACAGCCCAACCAGTCCAGTTTGCCCCTCATGACGCCCAAACAGGAAATACCCAAGAAACACGCCACAATACAACCACACGGGATAGAGAGCAAACAACACCAACGCCAACATATCAATCACCCCGGTCGTCAGGACGAATTCAAAGGCAAACAGTCCACTATTAATCATAAAATCCCGTCCGCTAACCGCTCGACCCATCCACACCCAAATCCAATCAAACCACCCCAGGTTCAAGTACAACGAACCTGCAACCACCCAAAACACAACCACCGTAAATGCCCCCAAAATCTTCGTAGCATGCGGCGTCACACGATACAACCACCGATTTCGTAACCACACGATGAATGCGCCACAAACCAGTAGTAAAAAGGGATCGAAGAGAAAGCTCATAATCGTCACTTAAGCACCCATTCGATAAAAAACCTAAACGTCACAACGACCGCTCATTCAAAGCACGACTCCCCCCAAATCTTGTCTCACAAAATTACCCTGTAACTATATTAAGAAAATTCACAACAATTTCTAACAGAGAGGACCAGCAATTATGCTTCAGAGGCACGTTCTCCAACGATAACAATGAACGCGGTGACTAGCCCAAGGAGGATCAGGGTTTCGCCGATTTGTTGCCAAGTCAAGGCCGTGGCAACTGTGATGGATCCAATTTGAAGATAGGTGATGCTGATAACAAATAGTCCGCTGATGAAAGCGGTTAGTACCATGATTGCTAGTAGTACGAAGAGATAGCGACGAGTGCCTTGCCACCACCAACTATTCTTTAGAGTACCTGTCAGGGGGGCGCGTCGGACGAAGACAATAATGACCCACAGCCCCAACATACTGGCGAGTAGTAAACCTCCGCCAAATAGCATGTAGGCGTCGGGAGTCCAGAAAATCTCGGGCAGTAACGCCCAGAGAATGGGGATTCCGAACTGATATGCGATGAAGCCTTCAAATAACAGGATCCAGACAGCAAAAGCAGCTGAAAAATAAGGCAGAAAGGCAAGGAAGTAAAATTTCCAATCTTTCTTGATTTGTATAAATGGAATTGACCAGCTGTGTCCTTCCGGAGCATTCGATACTGTGTGTGCTGTGAGTGGTTGCTGAGTTGAACTAGCTGAATCCGCGGAGGATGCGATTGTGAGTTGGTAGGCTTTGTAGACGAGAACACCTAGAGTTCCGAGGAGAAAGAAACCAACGAGAAGCAATCCAAGCAGATGCAACATGAATGGATTTTGAATGAAAAGCCCAATTCGAAGGACTTCCAAAAGAAAGATGAACGCCCGGTGCATGCAGATCCAAACCCCTATCCACGCAGTAAATACGAGCAGGAAACCCAGAATGTATTGGAATCCCCGTCGACTACGTTCTGGTGTCCCCAAAGGAAGAAGCCACACAAAATAGACGATATAGAGCACAATAACTCCCACAGACGCTGAGAAAATGCCGATATCATGCAGGGCCGCCAAACCAAGGGGATTCCCTTGAAGAAATGGGATTTGATAGAAATCTGGGGGGAACACCCCTGTGTCAATAAACGCAACAAGATACTGCCACGATTTATGGATGATTCCAACTCCGAAAAAATACAGAAGAAAGCCCAGTAACCCAAAAAGGAATAACCCAATCCATTCTTTCACCGAAAGTGTCCTCACACAATCACCCATCCACATCCCCGTCTATCCCAACCGAATCATAAAAAAGTATGCAAATAATTGCCATTTTCCATCAACTTTGTCAGCATTTAAGCGATTATCAACCAACTTTGCCTGCAGATCATATCGAGGAACGGAATAATCCAACATACTTTGCCCAAGAATAAGAAATGCCAGCTATTCCAATGAAAGCATTGCTGAAATCATATTTGACAAATATGGCGTCTCCTATGATCGGCGCCAAATCTATTAAATTCTTAAGAAATATCCTAAATCGAATTAGCTTCAACAATCAGCGCACGCGTATCATCGACCCTTCCCCGCACGGCACAAGCACACGTTTAATCGCAGACAAACTTGTGTACAGTTTCATTGAAAGCTATTTATATTTCTGAGGTCAATTTGTACCACCTCAATTAGAGGGAGGAGTTAATTCTGAAACGAAAAACCGTGTTTCTAGGAGTAGCTATTGTTCTTTTATTCGCTGGAC
>JABXGX010000204.1 GCA_016550405.1 archaeon
ATGAAAAAGTTCACTAACCGACGTACACCTAGCTTGGTTTCGACAATAAACGAATTTTTCATATTACTTACCCGAAGCCTTAAAAGCAAACTTAGAAGGACAATGACTGAAAGACACTTCCCAGGCGTCTTCCCATCTAATCTTTCATAATATTCTGACCGTTGGCACTTCCCAAAAACGAATCAAAAAGTCGCGACGGATGCTTCAAATATGCTGCCACTGGACCTACTAAATATTGCTATTGCAGTAATAACCTTAGCAATCTTAGCCGTGTTTTCATATAAGAAGCGGATTGTCACCAAATCTGGACTCATCGCCGCCTTTTTCCTTGGTATTGGCGTCTGGCTTCTCGCATCCTGGGCGTGGTTCTTCATTATGTTAATGTTCTTTTTAATCACCGCCCAATTCACCCATTATAAATATAAAAAGAAACGAGCGCTGGGTGCTGCACAAGATAAAGCTGGTGCTCGCTCTTGGGTCAACGTGCTGGCCAATGGCATCCTTCCCCTAAGCTTTGTAATAATCGGATTTGTGTTAGTCTTATTCAGTGGTGGACAGGACGCCTATGGTCACGCAGAAGTCGGGTTTGGACCAATGATGATACCCTTTCCAGTTGTTGGTGTCACCTTTGCTGCATTTTTAGGCGCCTTAGCAACCCACACTGCAGATACTCTAGCTACAGAGATTGGTTTACTCAACCCCACACCACCACGTCTTATTACAGAACCCTGGAAGACCGTTCCTGCCGGAACATCTGGTGGAGTCTCGTTAATGGGAGAACTCGCCACACTCCTAGGAACCTTAATCATTGGAGGTACAGCTGCTATTCTTGGTGCCTCCTTTTGGATCAACATTTTCGGTACAACCCTGATACCTGAATTGGTGAACTTTGCTCCGATTACAATGATCGTCGTAGCCCTGGTTGGCGGATTTGTTGGCTGTACGATTGATAGTATATTTGGAGCCACCATTCAGGGAATGTGGACATGTTGCGTCTGTGGAAAACAAACAGAGAAGAAAACACACTGTGGAGAAAAAGCCGATTACCTCCGAGGAAACCGCTTCTTTGATAACAATATGGTCAACCTCGTGTCTGGATTACTTGGGGCGATTGCGGCCATTCTCTTATATCTAACACTCCTTAGCATTGGTATTGCATAGCCATTACAAAATGGCAGCAAAACTTCACCCTTGAGCAAACGCCTTTATTGAAAGGAGGGCATTTCTATATCAGAATAATATGACGTGGAATGCCTGCTGAGTGAAGTGCTATGAGGGCGCGACAACCTGATTATGATGTCATCATCGTTGGAGCTGGTCCAGCCGGAGCAACAGCCGCGAAATCTCTTCTTGACCAACGCTCCCAAACCCAAGTCCTTCTATTGGATAAAGCTCCTCGATTGCCTCGCAAGAAACCCTGTGGTGGATACATTAGTGCAGAAATTTTTGACCATTTTCCTTACCTGAAAGGAAATGATGGCTATTTTGTAGAAAGTGAGAGTTATCTTGGCATTCTTCACTCACCAGATCTTCGATACCAAGTGAGTGGGCGAACCCGGATGTTAGGAGTGCTCCGAGAAACCTTTGATGCCTACCTCATCGGATTAGCGCAACAAGCGGGTGCGCAAATAGGAATGCGAAGTCGCGTTATTGACGTGAAACCAAATTCTAATCAAGTTCGAGTTGAGATTGAGGATGGACGACAACTTACAGCGAAATGTGTTGTCGGTGCAGACGGTGCAGCGAGCCTTGTTGCTCGACGAAGTGGCTTGCATCAAGGTTGGCAGCCCAATGAGGTTTGTCGGACGATTGTGAAAGAATTCCCTGTGCAACCTGAGTATATCCTAGACCAGTATGGTGCAGATCGTCCAATTCACCTTCTCTTGAAATTTAATGGCATCCCTGGATATGCTTGGGTGTTCCCGAAGGCGTATAGCATTAACGTGGGATTGGGGTGTTTTGCTGATTATCCAATTCGATTAGTTGACTATTTCAAAGTGCTAATTCGACTATTGAAGAAACGGGAGATGCTCCCTATTGATGCAACAATTAAGGGATTGGAAGCAGGAATCTGTCCAACTATAGGTCCGATTGCTAAGACCCAGGGAAATCGAGTTCTTCTAGTAGGTGATGCGGCTGGTTTTGTATCCCCATCAACTGGTGCAGGGATCGTTCCGGGTATGCAAAGTGGACACCTTGCAGCGACAACCCTCGTTGAAGCCCTAACACATCAGCGATTTGATGATGCTTTTCTAAATAGATACCAGATACGATGGCAACAAGCTATTGGTCGGTTTGAAACTGAACTACTGATTCAACGGGCTTTCCTCACACGATGGTGTAATCTCTTCATCCGAATAGGAGAACGTGACAAAAGAATGCGTAAATTTGTCACAAATACACAGAGTACAGGTCCTAGTGGAGCATATGGCAGGGGAGTTAATGTATTTGAATTAATTATTCGCGTTGCTTGGGCGTTAATGAAAGGCCCCTTCGGTCAACTCTAATTCATTACAGAATCAGATAAGAATTTATAACTTTAAAGCTGCAGGAGATTTGTCTGGTGGTACTTATGACGAAAAATATACCTGAGCTCTATTCAGCTATCGAAGACATTATCCCTCTCCTAGAAACACAAAAGGAAAAGTTTCAAGTCACCGAAGTTCTTAGTGAAAATCGATACGAATTCTTTGCAGTACCTCATTCTCTAACCGGTATTGGTGGAAGTCTGTTTCGAGGTGCCGAACGCATTTTCAAAGGCGATGTAGGAAAAGCACGGGACACCTATGATATTCCCGGTCCCCAAGTAGCTTCACGCCTACAAGAGGTCCATAGGAACCTGAAACAGGGCACCATAGCTCTTCGGAATTTCCAAAGTAAGTTTGATCCAAAGACTATTCAAGTTGAAGATTTGAAATTTAAAATCAAAGAAAAAATCAGTTTTATTGTCAACTTCATCCCACAGCCAGCCTAAGAATAACTCTTTTTATGTGGAATTGGCAACACGAAAAAAAGAGAGATGGGAGTAGCAGAGTTTCTGCTACTCGGATTTTCGGCGTCGGAGGAGCAAGTAGATTATTATCACGACTACAATGATGATAACTAAGGCGATGAGGACGATTATTAGCAAGTCTGGTGGAATTGGTAATACTGGTGCATGCTCGTAGCTGATTGTGATCTGATAGAGGTGAACGCTTGCATCGACATGAGTGGTGGTAATGTTGGCGGTCCATCGAAGATCATACCCGGGATAGGCGAATGTATGCTTTACTCCAGGCGTAACGGATTCCCAATGCAAACCTCCGTCAGCTGAGAGTGCGAAGGTGATGCTTGTGCCGCCGGGAACATAGGCACCGAAGTTTAGCGTGGCATTACTGATGAGTTCAGGTGTATCGGATACTTTGAGTGATCGAGAGATTGCGGTCCCTGTTTGATAAGTAGCCGCCGCACTTCTAAAGAGGTGCATGATGTAAAACGTAGTAGGCGACACAGCGTAGGCATAGTTTCCGGAGACGGTAATTTGTGTCACATTCAACGCAGCTGGTTGTATGCCCATATAATGAATATAGTTAATATTCCGAGCATCAATGAGGGTCACACCATCTGACATATTCGAACTAAGCATGTAAGGACCAAAGCCCCATGCTGCATAGGTGCGTTCACCATAGAGCCAGCTCGCTGGGGGTGGGAATGGATTATTGAAAGTAACAGCTGTTGGATTAGTGACATTCCATACGATGGGCCAATCTGTATCGGCGGTGTAGGCAACATCTCCATCGACATAAATGTCGTAGAAAGTAGCAGTTGTCCAAAACACATCACGTTGCATTGGTCCAGCTAGATTTGAGATGTCAAACACATAGAATGCATTGCCACCTATACCTAGGTCTACTACAGCGTAAAGAAGAGCGCCTTGAATTTCAATACCTGTAACATTACCGGCAATTCCTGCTATACCGACAGGTACTGGTGAAACGGGATTCGAGTAATTAAAGCCGTATATGCCTCCCATTGAAGTAGACACCCAGACAATATCACCCATAGCTTCAATATCAATTGCCGTAGAACCACCCACCGCTGAGATTAGATTGGGATTGCCTGAATCACTGACATCAAATAAGTAGATTCCAGGAGCGTAATGATTAGTTAAATAGAGGTAGTGTCCTTCCAAGTCGAGTTTGCGGAAGAACGTGTTGACGATGCGAGTGCGATTGAGAAGCACAGGATTGGCTGGGTCCTTGACATTGAAGATCATGAGACTGTCGTTTTCAGCAATATAGGCAGTGTTACCTTCAACAATGATATCCTGATACCAGTAACCGCCGCTATAAGAGCTGACGATGGGAAGACTGGTTAATCCTAGACCTGTATTGTAGGTGTATAAACCGTCATCGGTGGCTACAACAAGGATGCCGCCATACAGGTCAACATCCCAGGTGTAAGGTAATGTGATTTGGTCGACTAGTTGGGGATGATAAGGATGGTTAATGTCGATAATGGCTACTCCAGCAGCTCCATCGGCTACAAAGAGGGTGTCACCGGAAAGAGCCAACTGTCGAGCATACCCAGTAGTATTGATACTAGCTATGAGCGTGGGATTATTAGGATCACTGACCTCGAAGAAATGGACACCAGCAGGGCCATCCGCCACAATGGCAAGGATCCCGTCGACATAGACATCTGTGGCGTTACCAGGAGTATTGTAACTACCGAGCGTGGTTAATGCATACGGATTGGAGACGTTCACGATTGAAAGTCCTTGTTGGCCATTGGCGAGATAGGCAAAATGACCTTGAACATCGACATCCTGTAATTCACTGAAGGGTAAGAGGTTAGGAATGTGAACGATGTTGCTAGGATCTTCGATATCGAAAATGTAGAATCCATGGGTCGCACTGGCATCGAAGCAGGCTAAGTAGAGGAAGTGTCCTTGCACATCCATACCGGTTGGTAATCCTTCCATTGTAACGAAGCTGTCTATGATAATTGATCCAGATAGATCGTAGGGGTTTGTTACATTGTAGACATAAAGATCTCCTGCACCATCAGGGATGCCTCCGAGACTGTCGCAACCTGCGTACAAGCTGTCACCATCAATAAACATACTAAAGGCATGGGCAGGTGCACTTCGATTGCTGAAGTTCTCTAAGTTCGTGGGGTTTGTGAGATTCAGGATTCCAAGGCACGGAGTTCCAGATGTGGGTTTGTATCGGGAAAAATATGCTTTCCGTCCCTGAACATCTAAGGCTCGCACTGGTGCCGCTGTTGCAAAGTGGTCCAGTTGAGTGATTGTATAGTCACGTCGACTCGTTACTAGGCCAGTTCCCCAACCTGGAGCGGTTGAACTTCCAGTATCTTCCAAGGTATTATTGGTGAAATCTTCAACATAATTGGTTATTCCCAGAGGAGCTAAGACTACTCGAGGAGCGGCTTGAAGTCCACTAGAATTAATTGCAACAATGTGTGCTGATGACAACAGCACAACTATTAGAGCTAACGCTAAAATTAGCTTAGAATTAGATTTTTTCATTAAATTCCTCCCAAGAGGAGTACTCTTTACAGAATTGACATGGTTGTTAAAAAGCTATTTACGACCCAAAAATTAGATATGTGATTTTCGTTGAAACCGAAAATCAACGGTTCTTGACCGATTCAAAAGGATAGAAATGGATTTGAATCCTCAAATTTCACCAAATCACGTTAGAAAATAAACATCTCCATTAGTTTAATTAATAACCTTAGTGTTCAAACAGAAACTTCTTTAGGTTGGATTTTCTAGCTCCACATAGGTGAAGGGAGCTGCGACCAAGACATGTTGCCATAGTCGTCTGTGTCTTATTTCTTGGTATCGTGCTTGCGAGCACAATAGTTGGTCAAGCGGAGACAATGCAAGCCGATGAAACCATTATTACGTATCAGCTTTCAGGGCAAATCACAGGTGTTACGACCATAACGATTCAGGAATTATTAACACTTGCTGAGAATAGAAACGCACGGCTGGTTGTCATTGAACTGAGTACTACGGGTGGTGAGTTGGGTGCTGTTAGTCAAATTATGCAATTATTTACGACATCTCCGGTTCCTATAATGATCTATGTTCCACCCGCAGCACAGGGAATTAGTGGTGGAACCTACATGTTAATGGCGTCTCAAATCGCAGCGATGGGCCCAGCTGCACGAATTGGTTCGTGTCAGCCTGTTACAGGCATTATTCCGATTGTTAATCCTAATTATATCAATGGGCTTCTCACATTGATGACGTCGCAAGCGCATTTACATGAACGGAATGAAACTACTGCTTCTCAGTTTATCCTTGAAAATCTCAACTTAGGCTCTGTGGAGGCTCAGAGTCTTGGAAGCATTGAATTAGTGGCGAATTCAGTCTCGGAGTTATTAATTACTCTTGAAAATTATACTTTGGTACAACGTGAACTACAACCTAATGACTATACGTA
>JABXGX010000030.1 GCA_016550405.1 archaeon
TGGAGAGGTGACTGGTGCCTGAGGAGCCCAGTGACATTGGATTTCCAATCATTGATGACATTGATCGAGTCATTCATGAGCCAGCCCGCTTGTTGATTATGTCTCATCTTTATGTTCTTGATAGTGCAAACTTTTTGTTTCTCAAACGACAAACGGGATTGTCTGATGGTAATCTGTCATCTCATATTACTAAACTCGAGAATGCAGGGTATGTTGAAATCATCAAGAAGTTTGTAAACAGGAAGCCATTAACGGTGATTCAATTGACGAAGGTAGGCCGTGAAGCTTTTCGTGAATATCAGCGACAAATGCAACATATGTTCGAAGGGATCGGAGATTAAGCAACCATTGTATCGGTTTTTTTCAGAGGGGGGTAATTCTATTTGATGGTGTAGGGTTTCCTATATTTTTTCACTACCATAGACTTTTCAGAAGTTGATGATAAGCGTATTTTGTTGTCGGGTTAAGCGTATGCCTTTGACTTGTTGGGATTCTATTTCTGAGCTTTCAACTAATTCCATTGTTACGCTCATCGGTTTATTTTCTGCTCTTTCTTCATCGACTTCCATAATAATTTCAAATTCATGAAAAGATGGACTGAGAACACGTAACACTACCTTTTGGCTACTGATGCTGTGATTGCCTGGGACCCATTGACATTGAACCCTTATTAAATCCAGATATCTGGGAGGTATTTTGGATCGTGTTGCGGTGAACTCTTTGATGGTGAATTTCTTTTTTGAAGGAAGTTTTTTCTGATATTGATAAGCGCGATGGCGACGAAGATTGTGGTATTGCATGGCCCATAATACCAGCCCTTGCTGTTGGGTATCTTGGATCGGAGCTTGACCATAATAGGTATACCAGGGTTTCTTATCAGCATCATGAATCTGTTGAGTTGACCACTGTAGCTTGGGATAAAGTGAGGGAAGGGCTTTGACTGTTTCTTGTTGTGGAGATAAAGAGCTAACAGCTAGGGCAAAAACATTAGGTGTTTGTTGAGGGTTCTTAAGTAGTTCAAGATAACTGCCATCTTGTGCGAAAAGGTAGACGCCTTCATAGCTAGCATCTGGTCGAGTAATTTTTTTATGTTCACAGTTTTTGATTAAATCCCTTAAACTTTTTAGCCGGTTAAAAATTGGTGCTTTAAATGAGTATAGAAAATGGTCCAGGATTAATAGATCCTGTAAAGCCATGAAGATCGCCTTGATTAAATTCCTGATTATTTACTCCCTATATTCTATAAATTACACTGGCGAAAAGAAAGAGTAGCCCGAGTTCTCTGCACCCGTTGAGTTGGCTCCCGGACTCTGCAGTGACACCCGGGCAGGGGGCGACGCAGGCAACGTCATAAGTGGGCTTGCAGATTGAATTATAAACTCAACATTTTCCACTCTTGAGATTACATTTCAATTAACTAAGGATCTGCCCTAAGGTTGTTAGTTTCCGAACTTGCCGGTTCCCATGATTAAAAAAGCTAAACAGATGGTATTTTTGTCTATGAAGAGCTTCACATTTTTACTGAAAAAGGGACTTGTAATAATCTTACTGGGTCTTTTCTGTTTGTCTCTAATACCGGTTATGGGTCTTTCATTTACAACTAATTCAGGTCCTCTTGAAGTGAAAGCTATCCATTCACGTAATTGGTCTGTGAATCCAGTGACTCTTCGTTATCCGGGACAGTTTCATGATTATTACGAGATGGAAGAAGAAATCGCTTACTTCAATACACAAGCTCCAGATATCATTGACCTCGAGGTCCTAGGGCAGAGTTATAATGGATTAAACATTACTTGCCTTCGAATTACGAATGAGACAGACACCCGACAAAAAGCAAAAACCCTTGTAGTGGCCCATCATCATGGTCGCGAACAAATCACAGTTGAAGCAGCCCTGAGATTCATTATGCGGCTGATTAACAATTATGGGATTGACCCCATACTCACTGAGTATGTGAACACTCAAGAAATCTATATTATCCCCAGCTTGAACCCTGACACGCTGGAACACGTCGTTAACCAGGGAAATTATTGGCTTCGAAAGAACCTCCATCCCTTTGACCATGACTTAGACGGGCAATTTGATGAAGATGGTTATGAAGATATTAACGGTGATGGAACCATATCAAGTTTTGATGTCTACGATTCTACACCTGTTTACCAATTTACCTATTTTGAAGGTATTGACAACGATGCCGATGGTGAAAAAAACGAAGATCCAGTCGGATACGTGGATTTAAACCGTAATTATCCCAGTGGATTTGGTAATGAACCAGGTTCATCTTCCGACCCCTATCATGACGCATATCGTGGTCCATCAGCCTTTTCCGAACCTGAAACCCAAGTCTTCCGCGATTTTACATCCTTGCATCGTTTCGCGATGGCCTATTCCCTTCACTCGGGTATCAACGCTACTTACTTTCCTTCAGACCAATCTGAGAACTGGCTTGAACCATTACTCTACAACATTATTTACAATGATCTTGAAAGTCTCCTTCCACCTTGGTGGAATGAGGATGTTGGCTACTATGCTCAGTCGATTAGAGGTATTCGTGAAGATCTAGCAGCGGGATATTACGGCTTGTGGCAAGATTGGATGTATGAAGAACGAAATACGCTCGTGCCTATTTGTTTTGAAATTTTCCGTAATGAATCATCAGTAAGTGGCGATGCAATAAGTGTTTTTGAAGACAATGCTACCCACTATATCGAAGAGTGGACAGGCATTTATGGATATTTTAATCCAGTCTCTGCGGGCATCGATGCACTTTGGACAGACATTATTCCTGCTTTTGATTATCTTCTTCAATTAACACCACGATTGATTGCGACCTTAACCAGTGCCATTTTTGGAAACAATACCATCACTGCTACGATAAATATTCACAATCTCAGTCCCAGACTTAGTACAATCGACGCAATTGAATTCCGGAACAGCAACGGATTCCTACTCCAAACCTTTCCCGCTATAGCTGCAGCTCAATCGGGACCCATTACACTCACAATCTCACAAACCGACTTGGGAGTGAACAATACTCTGTTAATTGGTAACAACTACACTGGTTACATTCACCTCATCATCACTGAAATGCTTCCACCACCTATCCCTGGCTTCCCAATTACTTCCATTATACTAGGCACAATTGCTACAATTGGCATACTAATTATATTACGACGAAAACGCAACTAATTGTGCTAGGCTATCCATCAACAAGTCGCAATATGTAGACTTTATTGGCCCTCACTATTAGTTAATAATGACTCTACAATACTTGTTTCAATTCGAAGTTAATATCACGATTCCTTAGTGTTTTCTGGGATTGCTGCACCACAATAGCTACAGAATTTTTCAATACCTGTAAGTTTCCTTTCGCAAATAGGGCATTTCTTGGGATGGATTTTTTCCTCGACCTTTGAAGGTGGTGAAACAACTTTGGAAGAAATTTCTCTTGAACCTATCGGTTTTCTACAGATTCCCGTCCATAAACAGGCTGGAATGAAGAAGAAGGATCCAATGATTAAAAGAAAGAATCCAATAACGACTATCATTACAAAACCGCTATCGACTGTCCAATTGGACTGAACGAATAGCTGACGAACCACTGGGTAAAGGATTGGTGTCCAAAAGAATACAACTGTATGGATAGCCATAATCAGAAAAGCAACAAAGAGCAATGTTGCCACTATTCTTAATTTCTGAGCGAGTTGGGGATCGCCTTCTGCGCCAGTAGCTCTATAATAGAGTACCAGTGTGATTAGGAGAGATGAAAAGGTAATGATCCCTAGAATTACTCCAAGAATTTGACCTAACATAATTAGTTGCCAGACAATGAATCCAATAATTATGCAGCCAATTATTATGCCAATGGATACATACAAACAGCCTTCACATGCATCTCCAGGAATATCCCAAAAGCCGCCTTTCTTTGATTTACTCAACGTAATGGAACCTCCCTTGAGGAATCACCGTTTTTGGTTATTATCTATGGACGAGGGAGGATGGCTTTCAATAACGCATCAATCTCATATCACTATATTAGAGTCCTTAGCAACCATTCTTCCTCGCACCACATTAAACTTGTATAGAGTTGGAAATTAATAAATCCATAGCACGCGAAATACAATCCTCTATTCCTCTGAATAACTTTCTCTTTCAGCTTCCTGGTAGTCAATTGGTTTTTGACCTAGTGATTTTGAACTAATAGCACGCTGGTATTCACGTCTAAGCCAAAGGCAGTCTACAATGGTAATGATTACCAAAAAAACAGGAATACCTATTGCCCAAAGAATTGCTAATCCCCAAACAATCAGCAGCATCGTCTCAACTGTAAAGATGATAGGGATGGTAAAGATTGAATAAAATAGCCACGGAGCGAACAAGATGATTAGAATTATCACACAGAGAAAGATGGCCCAGATATTACTACAGGTGTTCCAGAGTCTTTTTGATGGAACATATTCGTCAATGTATACTCCTTCGCGTTCTGCTTTTCCTCGGATTGATCTCCTGTAGGCATAGTAGATGATCACTAGGATAAATCCAAGAACGATAATCACAACTAGACCCCCTACAAAAAGCATGATTAAAAGCCAAAGATCAGGGGGAA
>JABXGX010000205.1 GCA_016550405.1 archaeon
AAGTGGCCCGTGAATTCAACATGAGTGTTATTGTGTTCATCCCTGATAATGCCAGTCAATCAGGGATTATCGCCCAAGTCACTGAAATGGTTTCTGAGAAGGGTCTCAGTATCCGACAAGCCCTCGCCGAAGATCCAGAGACAAATCGGCATGCAAAGCTCATTCTCATCCTTGAAGGAGAAATTATTCCCGAACTTATCAATGATATCCGCAAACTACCAGGAACTCGTAGTGTCACAGTATATTAGATCCAAAAAAAAATTCAAATCATTCTAAGTTCTAAAAAAGAAGGGAGCTGGCTGAGCTGTAATACTCAGCCAAGAATCTGATCGAAGACATCCGCCTCAACCTGATGAGGCATCCGAATACCTGTGACCTCTGCTGCAACAGGTGTAAGAGCCATCAGGTCGTTGCGGTCTATCAGGTCCAACTTGAACTTC
Organism: archaeon; assembly: GCA_016550405.1. Next base: position 441 of record JABXGX010000205.1, read on the forward strand.
CGCATCCCAGCAATCAACTGCTGAATACCAACGCGGATACGTTCAAAGTAAGTGTACACACCAATCGCAGGTTTCGGAATCTCCTTATACCGATCACCGTATTCATGCTTCAGATGTGAAGACGCAACAAAGAACCTCTCAGGATCATCACCGTAGTCGTCCACGAACCCCTTCGGCAACTGACCCTTCTTAGCTAGCTCCATAAAATAATCAGACTTCATCGCCGCAGTCAATGGAGACCGAGCAACAGCAACCGCCTTAAAGAAGGGACCATTACCAAAGTTGCTCATAGCAATCGCTTTCACAATTTGAGCTTCATGAATAAAGCCACCAGCAATCGAAATGTCAGGCACGTGCTTACCTTTCTTCTTTAAGATTTGACAACCTTTCAGCACTTGAGCTGCAAGATACACTGTTGGGGTGCTAAGTTCATTCATGTGTGCCATTGGGCTCATTCCTGTTCCGCCACCAGCTCCGTCAAGGGTAAGCATATCAATTTTGGCATCACTTGCCACTTTGAGGGCAAAGGCTGTGGCGGCTGGGCGATAAGCTCCAGTCTTCAAGAAAACTTTCTTGGCACCCTGTTCGCGGAGCCATTCAATATCCTCAACACAGCTCATGTCGGGCATGCCAACACGACTATGACGTTCAAAGGTCTTGAAGGTCCCAGCCTTGAAGGCTTCTTGAACCGTGGGGTCTTCAGGGTCAGGGAGGACAACGTACCCACGACTCTTGAGGAGCTTGGCCCGATCAAGGGTCTTCAGACGCACCTCACCGCCAATCGACTTGGCACCCTGCCCCCACTTCCGTTCAATCACATTCACTTCCAGCTTGGAAATTGCATACAAATCAACTCCAAGACGTTGGTCCTCAACATTCGTCTGAACCACGATGTCACCATGCTTGCCATCCCAGAATTTCCGATAGGAATCAATACGGAATTTCAGGTCAGGGGCTTTTGTAATCTCACCATTCGTAATAACGCTATTACTATCCATGGCTACTACATTTTCTCCGACCGTTTGGATGGTGCCAGCCATGGCTGAGCCCATGGAGATCCCTTCCCAGTGGTTTCTCGCCACTGCAGTGGAGCCTAATCCAGCAATGAGCATGGGTAGCTTGAGTGGGATACCACCCACGGAGGTGGTTGCATCAGCGTTGGGGAATAATGCGATATCAGAATTGGCTTCGATACCTTCGGCACCTTGGAGTGCTGCGAGCAGCTGCAAGTGGGACCAATCAAGCCCAAAGTCCTTGTTCGCGGACGCAGTGCTCTGCCCAAAATACTCATTTGTAGGATAAAGCACCTCGTGGCCGCGGAATGCGGATTTACTAATCATACAAAGGACTTTGCAATCACGGATGCAAATGCCGCACATGCCGCTAACGGGATTGGGATCCCTGGTGCGGAGGGCGGTGCCATCGGTGGATCGTGCGTTACATCGACTATCATCCATCACGATAAACCTCATGTTTTTTTGTGTCGTGGGGTCTTTACAATTGTAAAGGGATTTGCCGTTTGGGTGGTTTGGTTAAAAAGACTTTGGTTGTTTGGGTCTGTTTACAGCATGTGTGTGAAATTTGTTGATAGAAAGCCTTAAGCTCACTTATCGTCAAATAGGGGGAGAGGTTTTGTCTATGGGTGTTATCAAAGTCATTGAATTAGTTGGTAACTCGACAAAAAGCTGGGAAGACGCTGCGAATCAAGCTGTAATGACTGCTGCTAAGACGCTTCGAGGTCTGACTGGCGCTGATGTTGTCGGCATGACAGCAGTCGTTAAAGAAGGAAAGATTGTCGAATATCGCGCAACAGTCAAGATTGCGTTCATGATTGAAGGCGTCAAAGAATAGCCTATATGGTTGAGGGATGGTTTACCGTCCCTCCGACCTTTCTTTTTTTAGTGGCAATAAGAAGCCTGTTTGAGATTGATATTTTGAAATGAAAACACAAATTAATTCCAAGTCAGGTAGTATTCGACAAATCGATTGAGGATTGAATATGGCAGAAGAAGAAACTGATGTATATCGTGCATTGCAGCAGCACATGGATCAATTTCCTGTGAGATTTCCCGCAAGGGAGGGAGGTGCAGAGATTCGTCTACTTAAACGTCTGTTTAAGCCAAAAGAGGCCAAGATTGCGACTAAGCTTAGATTCACCCCGTATCCCTCGGAAACGGTGGACATCATCTATCCGCGACTAGCGGATACTGGACTTTCAAAACAAGAATTGGAGGAAACCCTGGATGAAATGGCGAAAAAAGGAATCATCACCTACCTCAGAGACGGCGAAACAAAATACTATGGAAATGCCCTATGGGTTATTGGCATTTATGAATTTCAAGTGGATAAACTCACACCAGAACTCTTAGCTGAGATACAGAATTACTACAGCGCACCACCGGTTCAAAAGATTCAAAGTACAGGCATACCTCAGATGCGAACCATTCCCGTTGGACAAAGTATTCGCCGGGAAGATAGTGTTGCAAATTATGACGATATTCGCCACCTAATTAATCAATCGAAGGGACCCTTCGTGGTAGTAAATTGTGTGTGTCGGCAAGCAAAAGATCTCGTTGGGGATCCGTGTAAGGCTACGGATCGCCGGGAACTGTGTTTTGGTGTGGGAAAATTTTCGCAAGCCTATATAGATTTTGGATGGGGTCGTGAAGTTTCCAAAGACGAAATGCTTGCAATTTTAGAGCAAAATAAAAACGAGGGTTTGGTTCTTCAGCCCAGTAACACCAAGGATATCGAATTCGTTTGCAGTTGTTGTGGATGCTGCTGTGGTTTATTAGAAGGCACGAAAGCTGCTCCCCGTCCTGTTGATTATTTCACCACGAATTACTATTCTAAAGTGGATCCTGAATTATGCACCGGCTGTGAAACTTGTATTGAATTGTGCCAGATAGAAGCTGCAACGCTTGAAAATGGGATAGTGACTATCAATTTAGATCGCTGCATCGGGTGTGGCATATGCGTAGCCAATTGTCCTTCAGAAGCAATCCAACTCTTGAAAAAAGATGAGTTGCATGTTCCACCTGAAACTTTTGATGAGATGTATTCGAAGATTGCACAACGGCGAAAAGAATTAGATAAAACGGCAAAATAACCTGATCCCAATTCGTCTAAGTTACCAGTGATTCTAAACTAATTAGTTAATCTTCGAACTAGCCACGTCCACCACCGAGGCGACCATCAGACATTGTGAAGTGGCGGTCGGCATATTGAATAAGTTCTTGGTCATGCGTAACGACGACAAAGGTGATCTTTTCTTGTTTATTGAGTTTACGGAGAAGCTGCATGATGGAGGCTCCCGTTTTAGTGTCAAGGTCCCCTGTAGGCTCGTCAGCGAAGACCACTTTGGGTTTATTTACTAAAGCTCGGGCGATAGCAGTTCGCTGCTGCTCTCCGCCTGAGAGCTGTCGAGGAATATGGTCTTTACGTTCAACCATATCAACAGCGCGAATGACTTCCATGGCTTTATCTTCGATTTCCTTTCCTGTGAGATCCGTGGGCCATAAAGGTGCAGCAACATTCTCATAGACTGTCATAGTGGAGATGAGATTAAAGAGTTGAAATATGAATCCAATTTTTTCTTGACGAATTTGGGGGAGAATACGTTCATCAATTACCGTAAGATCCATTTGATCGAAAATGATGCGTCCATCGGTGGGTCGGTCAAGACCTGAAAGTACGTTGAGAAGTGTAGTTTTTCCACAACCACTTTTCCCTTCGATGACCATGAATTCACCGGAGTGAATGCTCAAATTGATATCTCGAAGAGCATGGATAATTTCACGACCCCGTCGGTACTCCTTTTGAACTTTTTGAGCTACGATAATATCTTCAGCCATTCTTCACATCCTCCTTTATTCTGGTCGAGTCAGAGCTCGCA
>JABXGX010000206.1 GCA_016550405.1 archaeon
ATGCCACGACTATTTCCGAAAGCTGAAGCGATTATTCGACGTGCGAAGGAAGCAGGAGTCATCGGTGTCGTTGTGAGTGCCATTGAGCCAAAGTTTTATCCCAAAGCATTAGAGTTGAAAAAACGCTTTCCGAACTATGTTTGGCCTACCTTTGGGCTTCATCCTCCACGAGCAACTCCTCAAATGGTAAAACGGACTAAAGATGCCATCATTTCTCATCAAGAGGAAATTGTTGCAATCGGTGAAGTGGGATTGGATTATTACTGGGTAAAGGATTCAAAAGAACGGGAATATCAAAAAACAGCATTTATCGAGTTTATTCATCTTGCAGATGAGTTGAATTTGCCCCTGGTTGTGCATTCTCGAGATGCAGAAGCTGAGGCGATTGAAATTCTGCGTGATGAGAAAATGTTTGATGTCCAGCTCCATTGCTTTAATAATCCTGATTATGTGAAACAGGCAGCTGAAGACCGATTCTTCATGAGTGTTCCAACAAGTGTTGTTTCTCGTAAACGGATGCAGCGTATCGCACAGTCAATGCCTTTGGAAAATATGTTGTTGGAAACTGATGCGCCATACCTATCTCCAGTTCCTGGACAAACCAATGAGCCATCTAATCTTCCAGAGTCAGCCAAAAAAATCGCCGAATTAAAAGAGACAAGTCCTGAAGTTGTTGCGGCCACCACTACAGGCAATGCTCTGGATTTTCTTCATTTACGACAAGTCTACAAGCAGTACTAAGTGAACGAATTATGAATTGGTTAACGCACAGTCAACGTTTTGCTTATATTTCGAGGATAGTCTGGGTCAATATTTTTGTATGTAGCTAAGTGATAGGCCATTAGTTGAAGTGGTATGGCCTGAAGAATTGGGCTTAAGTATTGATTTGATTTTGGAATGTTTAGGAAATCTTCTTCCTTCACATAACGACGAAGAAGGGGATGATCTTCAGCGGTCGCAATTATCCGAGCGCCACGGCACTCAACTTCTGCCAGGTGATTAACAATGTGCTCTGCATCATTTGGTGCAATTGTAAAAACGATTGGATAACCTTCATCGACAATACTTAGGGGGCCATGTTTGAACTCGCTGGAATACATGCCGTCTGCAACGATATAACATACCTCTTTGATTTTTAGTGCACCTTCAAGCGCAACCCCATGGGTTAATCCATGTCCTAGAATGTAGAAATGCGTATATTTTGATAAATAGGGAGCAAGCGCTCTTGCCTTTAATGTCGTTGTTGAAATCGTTTCATCAATCAGCGTGGGAAGTTGAGTTTTAAGGTCAGTTATTAGAGATTGAGCGGTTTTTGAGCCAAGGGTGCCTTTCTGTTCACCCGTTTTTGCAGCGAGGAAACCAAAGAGAGTCACTTGACTGGTGTAAGTTTTTGTCGCTGGTACACTGATTTCGAAACCTGATCCGATAGGTAGGTAAAGATCACTGAGGTGCGTTAGGGTTGAGCCTAAAACGTTTACAATACTTAGGATTTTGGCATTCCGTTTTCTAGCGTGATGAACGACATCAATGACATCTTTCGTTTCTCCACTTTGGCTAACGCATATAACTACATCCTTTTCGTTGATTGATTCACCATACAGAGAGTTGAATTGACCACCAATAACGGGGATCGCCGCAATATTTGCTAAATCATTAAGAAAATAGCTCCCTACAACAGAGGCGTGGAAACTGGATCCACATGCAACAAAGAACATTCTTTCAGCTTCAGTAAGTGTGTCCACAAATTGGCTGATATAGGGTTCACGAATTGCACTGAAAAGCGTCCGTGTCGCACTGACTTGTTCATATATTTCTTTGAGCATGAAGTGAGGGTATCCACCTTTTTGGGCTACCCGGATATCAGCATCAGAGATGTAGGGTTTTCGTTTTATTATCGCTCCATCAGAAATTTGGCGGATTTCAAGTGTTTTAGGGGTGAGTATAACCATTTCTCCGTCGTGTATGTTGACGATTTTCCGAGTGATAGGTAAAATACTGGGTAAATCACTGCTCACACAGGTTTCTCTTTCACCGATTCCGGCAAATAAACTAGAGCCCATTTTCACAGCGTAGACTTTATCATCGTCACGGTGCATTACAGCAAATGCATAATCGCCTTTTAGATCATTACAACCACTCATTATTGCTTCGATCATATCCCCAGTTTGATCGAAGTATCGTTCTACAGCGTGGACACAAATTTCTCCATCATTCATACTTCGGACAGTATGGCCTTCTTGAGTGTATTGTTCACGAAGGGGTAAAAAATTGAGAATGTTACCATTGTGTGCAGCACAGAGATCTTCATCACAGTCGAGGTGTGGTTGGGCATTTAATTTACTTGGAGCCCCAAATGTTGCCCATCGAAGTTGTGCAATCCCTTTTGAACCGCGCATTTCGTGAAGACGAAGCTTTTCGGCAACTTCATCGAACTTGCCTTTGTCTTTTCGGAGTTGGATGGTATTCTTATACACCGTTGCGATGCCGACCGTGTCATACCCGCGGTAGGTGAGTTTCTCAGCACATTCAACAAGGATTTCGCCGATGTTATTCCGTTTGTTACTGGTGATTGCGAATATACCGCACACACAATTTCTCTCCTTTTAGATGGCTTCACTGGGAAAATTCTTTTAACTGTGTTTCGTTGTAACACACTTTGTTAATTTTTGAGGTCAAGAACTTTCTGAAGCTGTTTTAGGTCGGGATCAATTACAGGTGGTGTAGGCATTCGTTCGATTACTACATCCTGATCTTTTAATCCGCCACCAGTAGCCTCTATTAAAATTGCCTCTGAGGGGTCTTGTTCCCCAGAGTCTATTTGGTCAATGAGACCTGCAAGGCCTGTGACACCTGTAGGCTCTGCGAAAATTCCTTCATACTTCGCGAGTAATTGTTGAGCTTGAAGAATAGCATCATCTTCGACTGCAATTGCAGAACCCTGGGATTCTCGAATGGCATTGAGAGCTAAATCACCATCCCAAGGTAGGGGATCACACAATCCTTCAGCTACACTATGTGGTGAGGCACAAGGAATAATTTTGAAAGGATCCTGGTTCGTCTGAAATGCCTGAACCAATGGAGCACACCCTGTTGCTTGGACCGCAACCATTCGTGGACGTGTTTTAACAAGTCCAAGAGTGTGAAAATCGTTAAATCCGCGCCATTGACCTCATAAGAGACCCCCAGCCCCCACTTGAACATAGGCTATGTCTGGAACCTTCCATTGTAATTGTTCAAG
>JABXGX010000207.1 GCA_016550405.1 archaeon
GCATAGACGAGGTAAGGATTCGTCAGGGTTCGGATATCATAAATGAGGAACACCGGTTCCGTGGTGGAGGGTTCTTCAGCGGCAATATACAAATGATAACCTTGTGCCCAGCACGCCTTCGCATCAGCATTCCCAATATTTCGTTGACTTAGGCTCACCAGGTCAGCGGGATCGGTGGCATTAATGACATCAACGAGATGGCCACCACACACATACGCCATCCCGCCTGCCATGAAAACATCCGTTGCTTCAGACAACGGATACTGATCCAGAAATTCTATTTGTGAGGGATTACTGACGTTAAACGACAGCAGACCCCCGCCACTCCCATAATCGGTCACAAACACACATCTGCCAGCAATATCGAGTTTTCGATATTCACGTCCTGGGTCGGGATAACGATCGAGTAGCACAGGAAACGCGGGATTGCTCAGGTTCAGCGACAGCAAGCCATCGGGACCTGCCGCAATATAGGCGGTGTCCCCGTCGACGCATACATCCCACACTTCATAGCCACCATTATAGGATCCAATGAAGGGGAGGTCCGACCGCATCTGTCCAACACGATACGAATACACTCCAGCATCAGTAGCAACCAAAAGATTCTCACCAGATAAAGCAATCTCCCAAGTGAAGGGAAGGGCAATGGACCCCACCAGCACAGGATGTGCTGGGTCCCGTACATTCAACATCTGCACCCCACCGGTGCCATCCGCCACATACAAGATTTTATCCTGCAGAATGAGACGACGTGCGGTGCCAGGGGTATCATAGCTCCCCAGCATCACCGTGCTATTCGGATTACTCACATCAATAATCTGGACGCCACTTAGACCATCGGCCACATATGCAATATGCCCATCAACTAATACATCCGTTGCGTTACCTGGCGTATCGAGCGTGCCTACAGGGTTAGTTCTAATCTGCCATGGTCCCGATCTAAAATACCGCTGAATATGTAAACCTTGTGTGCCCTCTGCAAGGTAGATCAGGCGACCAGTCATATCAAGACCCAGCACTTCCCACAGCGGTGTATAACCTCCTCCTGTTACAAAGCTCGGATCCTGAATCCCGAGAGCATAGAGGAATCCATCTGCTATGACGCTTGGATAAGAAAATCCGGTCGCAAAAAGGAGCCCTCCTTCAATGACTATATCGGTGAAATTCGTCCAACCCCCCCACACATCAATTATTGTAGGTGCATACGGGTTCGACACATTATACATAATAACGCCTGCACCCCAGTTTGCATAATAGTTATAGTATTGGGAACCGTTGAACGCAGTGCCCACAAATAAGGTGTCTCCACTGACTCGGACCACCGTCACTTTGGTCCCCGCATCCAAGTTACTGATCGGGGTCAGATTATTGGGGTCACTGATGTTGAGAATCTGCACCGAGTCACAGATGGGCCAATCCCATGTCGTATTATACCATCCAATGTAGGCTTTCCGGCCCTGCACATCAATTGACCGCGTTGGCAACGGCGTCGGGTAAAAGTCCAACTGCGTCACGGTCAACGCCGGTTCAAACACCCGTGGTACCGAAATCTGACCGGTTCCCCATCCCTCCGCTGTGGTCGTGCCCGTATCCAAGTACGTCGTCGTCAAAAAATCTTCCACATACTGCGCAGCGCCTGGAATAGGAATAATTCGATTACTGGATGACAATCCCCACGACGCAACAGGAAATGAAGCGTGAGAGAAACCTACCAGAAGCATCACAAATAGAATCAAACCAATAACCAACCGACTCCGAGCCATACAGTGACCTCCCGCACCACAAATACATCCCACTCTAAGCGAATCTTCCTAATAAACGCTCCAGTCAAGCCTACCACCCCTTTCTAAAAACATTCCCACCCACTCCAAGCGATGATGAATGCACGGTGAAGCTATTTAAGAAAGAATTATAGAATAGAGGTCTGGGTGGTTTGAATGGGTTTTACTTGGAAGGAACATCTAATTGTCATCATCATCTTATTTCTAATCCTTGGACCCCTATTCTCCTTTGGAGCCGCATGGCTCATCGTCGGTCCTAACCCAACCGATCCAGGATTCATTGGATTCTTCCTCGGCTGGCTCCCCTTCGGATTTCTCCTCGCCCTCGTACTAGCCCCCATCCTTTGGTTCTTCACGACCCACTCTGTGGGTCTTGCATAGAAAGCATGAATCCCACCAAATCACGCTAGCCATAACGCTGGATTATCCACTGAGGTTGGCAAGCTGTTACCTCTAGACATATAATGCATCGAATGTAATTATTGCAGCTGTTACAATAACCCACTGGTTTGAAACTCCAATGGATACGCAAAACTCAAGCCGGTTTTCTCTCTTAGCAACATTTTTGGTCTCAGGTTCCCAAATCCACACAGAGGGAACAAAATATGTCCGCTAAAGAATCGCGGAAAGGATTAAGCGAACCCATCTTTTTCATTCTCTTTATCGTGTCACCAGTGGTCTCAGTTGGAATTATTGTATGGGCATTCTTATCGAATTCCTTCTTAGCCATCGCATTAGCCCTACCATATTGTATTGTATCCCCTATTTGGAGCTATATCGATGCCCGTGTAACACGCCAGCTCATGAGGGAAGGAGCAAAACTTGTGGTCATGTTAATCATCAGTTTCATCACGATTTTCTTACTGACATCGTTTGGACCCTTTTGGATGCCCCAGTTCTTATTGGCTAGTATCACATTCGTATCCACAGCTATGTTCCTGGGAGCATTGAGTTCTCTCCTCTGTGAACGCTTTCTAAAACCCAAACTCGCATTAAGCGATTCTAACAATAGTGAACAAATCCAAACGGAAACCCACAGGTCCATTTGAATTTCATCAGCTTATCTGCATTTCTTCCACTCGATCAAGCCATTCGCTAACCAGAGCGTTGAACAATAGTGATTGTTCCAATTGGAGTGCATGGCCAGCGCTGTCTAATACGGCGAAAGTCGCGCGTGGGTAATGCTCAAGAATGTTCCAGGCATCGCGATAGCCAATCCAATGATCTTGGCGACCGACGAGAATCAACGTCGGTTTGTCAAAGCGAAATGAGGGGGAATTAATCGCAAAGCTGAAATCATCCTTTCGCGGATCGAAGCGTTCCAAAAACGCGGTATCAGCTATTTTTACAGCAGGGGTAATCACTTGCGAGTAGCGTTGCCAATGGTTCTGAGTCTGAATCACCGCGACCTCCTCAAAGTCTTCACGATCTCCTGGACTCAAACTAGCCAAGAACACCTCTTCCCTTGCTATCACCATCTTGGGGGGAAGCGCTCTTGCTTGCGGATTCCCAACGATTCGTGGCACTATCAACAGAACCCCATCTACCATGTCTGATTTCTTATTGACTAATCCTTGCGCAAGGTATCCTCCATAAGAAAGCCCCGCCACCAAGTACCGTTTATCGGGAATGACCGTATCGATGAACCCAAACAATAGATCCAATACATCATCCGAGGACTGGATCCACTCCCGTCCAGCCGTTTTCCCATGCCCAGGAAGATCCAGATAGATGCGTTGCCATCCCTCCCGATGCGTAAATATCGGTTCAAAACACCCCATCATGGACCGATGGTCAAGGGTAAATCCATGAAGCGATACAATCGGTCTTCCTTGGCCAACAACCTTGTAATGGATAGCCACATCTCGCACTTTACAAATCATCAATCACACAACCTGATTCGCTAAATGAATTACAGAGACACGTCCCATATTTCTCAATACTGGTAAGTGCACTTCAAACCCGTAATAACACCGGACCCCTAGATTTCATTTCCGCACCGAACTCCCAATTCTTCTCACCTTTTTGAGGCAGGCAACGCTTGAATTTTAATAGGTCAAATTACTGCATCTACATGACCGTCGATGACTCGTCGCCGACGAAATAGAAAGAAAAATCGCAAAGGATTCGGTATCACACCTTTAGTTGAACCCGGATATGGCGCCATTTACGTCAGGACTCCATGGATAATGAAACTCAAACAATTAGGCAAGAAAAAACCAAGACAAGTTCGAAAACTTCACCAAAAGCAAAAATAGAACTCTCAACCTCCCTTCAACTCTGAAGTTGACACTGCAAAAAACATCTTCCACGAAGTTTGCATTGAATTAGAAACCAAGGCGAATAACGAAAAGAAAAAGGGGTGTCAACCCCACCGAAGCGCAACACCACCAGTATTTCCGGCAGCATACAGCCGCGTTCTAGCCCACTCCAATGTAAGCTCTAGGGGAGTTCTTCTGAACAAATGAATGCACCAAGAATCGAATAATCGCTTCTACAATCCTCTTACTTATCGTGGGTCCATTTCGCTTATGTACTCTCCAAACCTATTTGCTACACAGGAATTCCAGGTGAGTTGACATGAATATCAAGGAAGAAAAGGTGCATTACACCGAGCTGCTTCCCCATGAATTCCGAAAACGTTTGAAAGAAAGACCTGTGGCGTATTTGCCCTTGGGCACATTGGAATGGCATGGTGATCATCTCCCATTAGGCTCAGATAGCATCCAGAGTGAAGAATTAATGGTGGCTTGTGCCCGGCAGTTGGGGGGGATTGTGATGCCCCCTATACATCTAGGACCCGACCAAGCAATTCTCACTCACAATGGGCAGACATTCTATGGGATGGACGCAATACCTGATACACTGCCACCACGACAACTCGAAGGGAGCTGCTACTGGGTGTCAAATGGCTTCTTCAAATTACTAATTGACATGATTCTAACCCAAATAAAAAGAGCCGGATTCCAAGCCGTGTTCGCCGATGGACATGGACCCTCCCGCTGGTCCTGGGTGAAAGACATCTCTGAACGTGAAGCGCGGTTCGGATTGAAGCTCTTCGGCGTTACCGCCGATATCAAACGGGCATGGAAGTATCAGATTGATCACGCAGGACAGAATGAAACCTCGATAATGTTGGCCCTCCGACCCGACCTAGTTGACCAATCGAAGCTACCACAGGACCCATCAATTTTCCCAGAAAGAATCCTGGGTAAAGATCCACGTCAAGCCACTGCCAATTTGGGTAAAAAATACTTGGACGCAGCCGTGAAGATTCTCAAAACCAAGTTCGCCAAAGCAGGTTTATGAAATAAAGTCCAAAAGAGTAGTCAAGAAATACTGAAGGCTTAGGCGATTCAGCCTCTCTTTTCTGAGACTTCTGGGCGTTCCGCTAGGGTTGAGGAATAATCAGCAGCAGTGCTTGTAAACTCGATGCAGAAGCGATTATCAGATAGGTCACCGGGTGCTGAAGCAACATCTTTAACAAAATTAAATTGCCGTATTTGAGGGCCCTTTGCTGGTCTCATAGGTTTGTTAGGTTTATGTTAACTAACTCGCTTGCTCCACAGCAATCAAGATCCCTGCGACGAATATCAACACACCACCAATAAGATACGAACCAATCGCTGCTATCACACCGAAAATAATGAGGTAAAGGGCTGCCGCCTGATGATCCCTGTCAATCCTTGGCATACAATAAAACAGAATGATGAAACCAAAGACAACCGCTACGATAGCCAAGGAAAACCCCAGAATGCTCTCAACTGCAATACCGTGCCGTCCAATAAACTCCTCATACAACACAAGACCATTCATCACCACAGCAAGAAACCCTAAAACGATACACACAATCGAACCCGCTTTCGCCAAGATTTTAGCCGTATCGATTAACGCCATAACAAACTCCACCAACTCAATCGAAATCAACAATCACTTTAAATTCAACAAAATTGTTGTAGATAAAACTTCTTCTTTTTACTCAACCGAATCAAAAAAACGTGGGCATCCACCACAGCTTGTGATTACAACCTATTAATCGCTATTCATTTTTTTCTATGCCAATAGATAATCACTACTACCAAGACAACGACGATGATGACGATAAGGCATAGACTGATGAGTAGAAGTTCAATGGGGAAGGGAGGGAGGGGGATAGCTGGTCTCTCGATATTGAAGGAATCTAGGAGGCTGTGGTCGGCTCTGTATGCCGTCACGGTGACATTTACGGGATTCACTTCGATGTTACAGTAATGATACTCCGACGCTGCTACATCGCCGGGTTGCCAAATCGGCGCGGAGGTATTAATTCCCGCCAGGGGCGCTCCTCCCCCACCGGTCGTGACATAGTAGATCCCATCTCGTAGGGTTCGATAATAGTAGTGATCATGGCCATTCAGGACCAAATCGACATCAAACTGCATAAACAGTGCATGGAACTGCGCACGCACCGATTCCGCTTCCGCCC
>JABXGX010000031.1 GCA_016550405.1 archaeon
GGATTCTGGATTTCCACTCGCCCTAACCGTACAAAATAATCCTTATCAGGAATGTCAGGCTCGATTTTGCCAACATCGCTGACAATTTGTTGAAGACGGCGTTCAACAAAGTCATTGTAAGAATCCAGATGCTGGCGTACTAATCCCTTCGAGATAAAAAAGGATTTCATAACTGCCCAACGGTCTTCAGATGTAAGTACCATATTCAACCCTCAGAGACGATTCTGCTCAATTTGCGACGGAAACCCAACCCTCACAAGACGGCATCATACTTCCATGAGCCCATATAGCTAAAGTCCGCATGAGAAACTTAGAATCCTGTGTCCTATGAACCAGAACGGGTACATCGTCTCATTAGCAATGTTTGCCCAGGCAGAATCATGCGGCGCCAAACCAGCCGTCGCTCCAGCGAAGCAGACCGTCTGCGGAGTTAAGGCGACAATGTACAAACGCCTTTTTAAGCTTTCGATTAAACACTTCAGAATCCATTGAAAAATTCTTGTAAAACAAGTTTTTCTAAAAGGAGGAGAAAGTCATGCTTCATCGGGAAACTCGCTTTTAAGGAGATTTGTGAATCTACTTGAAAGCGATTTCCTTGAAGCCGTTACATTCCACTTTCCAATGTCAACTCAATTGCCTGATTAATAGCATTTTGTAATACTGGGGGAAGTCCAGGTACATGTAAAGTCATAAATCCACGCACAATCAGGTTCGTTGCCTCTTCCTCGGTCAAGCTCCGGCTCATCAAGTAATTCAATTGTTCAGCTTCAACTTTCCCGACGGTCGCCTCGTGAGTAAGTGCTGTGCCAGTTGTCTCCGCCTTTAATGACGGTACCGCTTGAATGCATGCATACTGACTAAGTAATAATCCGTCACAGGTCAAATGGGCTCGGGTATCGGGATGTCGCCCTATCAAATCTCCACGGGTAACAATGAATGAATGATCCTGTGCTACTATACGTGATACGACTTGACCCTGCGAACCTGCACCTTCAAGAATTAGACGCCCACCGATATCCACATGTGAGTCTTCTAACCCGTAAATCACTGAATATAATTCTGCTTTTGAATTCGTACCTTGAAGGTAAATTGTTGGAAAACTCTGCAGTGAACGTACTGGGCTTAAAACCACGTAATTACTGATGTATTGTGCTCCATCTTCTAATCGTGTGGCAGAACGTGGTCTTACCTGGGTTGCTGGAGCCCATCGGTGAATCATTGTGAAGGTTAACTTGGCGTTTTTTTGTAAGTAAAATTCACTGATGCCAAGGTGGAGAGCTTGTTCAAGTTGTTTAGGTGTGGCACAGCCAGTGATAAGGTGAAGTTCTGCGTCCTCTTCAACAATGATTAAATTATGGACATTTTGTTGGATGCGAGGAGTTTTCATGAGGAGACAGGATAGTACAGGTTCTACGATTTTGTGACCAGCTTTTGCACGAATGAAATAGCCTTCATGTCCATGGAGGGCGACTTGGGCAGTATATTTGTCAGCATCAACTGGTACAAGTTGCCAAAGCATGTCTTCGTACTCAGGGTATTTCTTAAGAGCCTGGCTAAGAGCGAGGATTTCAAGACCTTCGGTTTGTAAGATGAGGTCCAAAAGAATGTCCTCTTGATCCACTTGGATATAGGTTCCTGCAGTTCCTGAGGAAGGACTCAATCCCACTTCGGCGAGGAGCTTTTGTTCCTCAACTCCAAGATCTTCTATATCACTGACCCTTGCTTCAGTTACCTTACCCTCATCGTAGTGTTTCAGGTTCACATCTGGACCGAGTGTAGCAGGTTTTTCCTTTGCTTTTAATGCTCTCTCACGTAATTCTTTCTTCGATTCTTTCTTGGTCATTGAGCACTACCCTCCATATTGGTTGAAAAACTGTTCATAACCGAGGTCGGCCAGCAATGGAATAATCTTCATCGATCCTGTGTACACCTTTCGTCCATTTTGGAGAATGTCAATTCGATCGACTTCAAGGAATTCGAGGATATAACGATGGTGAGAAATGATGATCATGGTCGTTGTGTGAGTATCTCGGAGGATTTTCAGTTCACGACCTACAAGGCGGAGAGAGTCATAGTCAAGACCGGAATCAGGTTCATCTAGAATCATGATGCGTGGTTTCATTGACATGACTTGGAAAAGTTCACTTCGTTTCTGTTCGCCTCCTGAATAATCATCGTTTAAGTCTCGTTGACGAAGATTCGCAATTCCAAGGCGTTGAAATCCTTCGACCAAGTCGACCCGACAGGTGTCAGGTACACCAACCTCCTGAAGTTCAGGTCGAATACATTCTCTACCATGGCATACCCGACAAATGAAATCTTCTAACCTAACACCTGGAATTCGGGGAGGATGCTGAAATGCATAAGCAATCCCCACTTGGGCTCGTTCGGTGATTGAGCTAGCAAGAATTGACTTTCCATCTAACTGAATATCACCTTTAGTTACATGATAATCTGGAAGACCAATAATTGTTCGAGCAAGCGTGGATTTTCCAGAAGCGTTCGGACCAAGGATTGCATAGACTTTACCAAATTCAAATTCAAGGTCGATACCTCTGAGCCTCTCGTTGCCCTCAATTTCAACATGAAGATCACGAATGGCTAATAACGGGGGATTCGCCTTTGTTATTGTTCCATACTCTCCTAGTATTTGTTAGAATCTTGAGTCCCCTATCTTTAATCCTTATCTGCTCGGGTAGGAAAAGAAAGTGGCGCCCGCTCCGGGATTCGAACCCGAGTCCTAGGAGATCCGCAGATCAATGAATCATCATAGACCGTTGACAGTCCCAGATGATAGACCTGGCCTTGTGTTCGCGCCAAAATGGCAACGAAATAC
>JABXGX010000208.1 GCA_016550405.1 archaeon
AATTGAAAATTGGAATCAAAGCAATTCGACACCTGCACTTATCAGATCGCTTGTAACACACGAAAATGCTCGCTGCAAATATGAAGCCCAATTCTTTGAAGAGGCCAAGCTTCATCAACTCGATTCTTCACAGATTTATAATATATTCAAACCGTTAAAGGAAACTGGAAACCTTTCACCTCCACAATTGAGTTCTACAATTGAGGTCCTCATATCAATATCTGAGAATGGAAATCGGGTTCTAGTAGCTGATTTGAAGCCCTACCATGAAAGAGGTCCGCAATGGCTAAAGGGAATTGCTGACTCAATTAAAGAAAATCAATTAGAAATCGAAGTGCTTCTTGGGAAAAGCCCACTATTAAACTCAAATTCTGAAACCTTTCGTATTTGTATCGACCATCGAATCCTGTACATTTGGCGCTGTGATAGAGATGAGACCAAATGGATTAATTTTTGTGCGGACGAGAATTTCTACTTTCATTCTGCAAAAGCAAAAAGAATGGTCATAGCGGAAGCTTGTCAACACCTTGGAATTGATGGTCATGTCCGATTAAGTAGGATTATATCTCAAATCTCTGATCATCCAGGAAAATTAAGCTATAACAAGCCCCTCAGCGATTTACAATATTCTCGTCTGCATTTGAAGGGGGAGACCCTTCATTTTCTTCTCGATGTTACTGGACAACGCTTGCAGGATATCAGACACAACATCTTTTATGTTGGAAGAGGTAATTTCGAGAAAGGTAGAATTGTAAGTCCAACCTTTCAATCGTTTGAGGTTATCCGGGTGCGCCTTTTTGCTTCGATGATTTGTGATGGCCACCTCGATAAGAACAGGCTTCTGAGTTATTGTGAAAAGAATGATGTACGCAGGGAAATTGTGCTAAGGCATTTAGGAAGATTTGGTTCTATTGATTACCGACGTGTTGAACATAATTACAATTTTTATCTATATTTTCCAGCAATTATTGGTCGGTTCATGGAAAAGTGGGAATTTCCGATTGGCGATAAGGCATTACAGGATGTGTCTCTTCCTGATTATATTATGAATGGATCATTGGAGGTGAAACGAGCTTACTTTCAAGAGTTGATTCCTGAGGATGGTAATTTCTATATAACTGATGGCAATCGAGGTCGGTTTCAATGGAATCGAACAGTAGTTCTTAGTGCGGGGAAAAAGACTGAAAAGTATGATTTCAAATCAAAAATCAGTCATGAGGAGATTGAGTTTATCAAAAGACATGGTCAACAAAAAAACTTGACTTTCAGTCAACCCGACTTTCCTACAAGTGTTATAAAATCGCGCTGGGGAGCCTTGGAACAACTAGCAAATTCCAAGGATTCTAAAATTACTAGACTAGCAAAACGATTGAAATCAACCATAAAGAAAAATCCTAGTACACTTTTAGAGGATGAATTACGGTTATGTGAATCACTAGGAGTGACAATTAATCATTATCCAGTGTTCATCACGTATTTTCCTCAATCAGAACGGGTTTCAGTTTCTTGGCAGGCTCAAACAGCTTCGAAAGAGGACGCAGTACTTCTTGGTTTATTAGCCCCGCCCAATGATGTTGAAAAAAATATAGCCTTAAAAATATGGATGTCTACTGAAGGCGATATTTTTAAGAAAGTTGCCGAAGAATTAAGGAGAGAAAAAATTGATTTCTTGAATACACCCTGAAATTTAATTTTGTAATTAAAGGTTTTCTCCTTCAGAATCTAATATCGTGAAACACTGTAGTTGCATGAAACCGTTTTTAGAAATTTGATGATTAACACTCATTCATTATTCAATGGCATTGATAAAATAGTCGTAATATGAGGTGTAGTACTCAACAGCATTATTTGGAAAATACTCACGAAACATGCTGGTCAGTTGAGCAGCCAATGTTTTGTTTGGGGCAATCACCAAGGTGGGTTTCTGCAACGCTTCCACAATGGAAGCCACCGTGTAAGTTTTTCCAGAACCAGTAACCCCTAATAATGTCTGTTGGGCTTTACCTTGCTTGTATCCCTTGATGAGAGCCTGGATAGCTGTTGGTTGGTCGCCTCTTGGCGTGTAGTCTGGATTGAGTTCAAACTTACGTGATGTGGCCAATGCGACGTCGCGCCTCCCGGATTTGTGGAAGCGCTTTCGGGTTTATGATTGTTGCGGAGTGTTATCAATAAGTATTGAATCTCACACAAGGATAACAGTGAGAGCAAGGCTTATCCATTTCTAATTAGTCTGTTGTGCATATGCCAGGTCCAACAGTGCTCCTCATCGGTTGTGGGCGAATGGGCAGAGGAATTGCGCGGATGCTTTTACAAGAGCAAACCAAGCAGCACTTCCCGATTGAGCTTTGGATTTATGATCCTTTTCTCCCTGCTGAAACCCAATGCCTTCAGGAAGTCCGTAAGAGTAGGGTGCCTGGGTCTGTTAAGTCACTCCGTGAATTTTTTTCTGAATCCAATGGCAAACAAGTATCACATTTTTCACCAGAAGTTCACTCGAAAAAGCTAACTAAAGTGTCTGAATTAGTTTGTAACACAGTGCGACAGCTTGCGCCAAGACTAATCGTGAATGCTGCAACCTACTTGGCTCATCAATTGTATATTCCTCTTGCTCGTGAACTGGAATGTGATTACCTCGATTTAGGACAGAATCTTCCCGCCTTTGAAGAGCTGAAAGCCCTCGATACAATAATTGCCAAAACCAAAGAAAGGGCTCGAATCATCCAAGAGAACGGATTGGCACCAGGTCTTGCTAATATTCTAGCGATGAGTATGTACAACAAGGCCTTGCAGGAAAGCTCGGGAGACAAGGTGTATTCTGTGCAGATGCGTGTGGGTGGACTCCCGCAAGACACCTCCAAAGGAGGGAAGCTCCATTACGGTCCCATATTTTCTCCTGAAGGACTGCTTTTTGAATACGAACACAAAGCCAATGGACTACGGAATAGCAAACTGGTTACGCCTACAACGTTTTCTCATCCTAAATACTGGGAATCAGCCACGGATGTCCCCCAACCTTTTGGTATCGCGCCTTTCACAATCAGGAATCCTGAGATACAATCCATCTTGAAGGAACGAATGGAAAGTGAATTCCTTCAAGAAAGTGAAAACCAGCTTCTCATCACACAGTTAGAGGCGCGGCCCACGGCCGATGGAAGCTCTAGGATGTGCTTTGATCCCCAATTGCAACGAATGGTTTCCAATCTAGAATATAAGACACTCCGGTTTGCCCCTCACTACAACGTATGGGAAGACCTAAAGCAAACCGGACGATTAGCCTCCATCCTCGCTCAATGGAAACAGCATATTGATGAGGCAACGGTCTCAGGATTCCCCGATCTTGTCTTGCTACGTGTTTGGGCCCAAGCCGCGCTGAGATCCAAACCTCATGTCATCGAACTCATCACTCTTCACGACGATATTCCTGTTGGCAGCCCACAGGGTTTTACCGCCATGCAGCATCTAACAGGATGGCCTACGGTCTTGCTTGCTATGGCTCTATTGCAGTACACTCCACGGCAGAAGAGTCCACAAAATCACGGTTTCTTTCGAACTTATAATTTCGTGACGGCATTTAATCGAACTATAGACCAAGTCCTCAGTGAAGGTGGAATCATCGCACCCTATGAATTAATCGATGGGCTTGTTTTCTTAAAGGAAATGCAGAAGAACCGAATTCCTCTCTGCGAGATCCGAGAAGTATGAACCGACTTGAATCCAAAGATAACCGAGTTATATTCTCCTTTAAGGTTGGCTACAGATCGTACCCTATTCAGATGGATTGGCTTCTTTTAGTGATTTCCTAATCGGATTCAAGTTTTGGTCTGAGATAGCGTTCACTAAGGAAGATAATGACACACCCAAAGAGAATGAGTGCGAAAGTATATTCAATTATTACAAATCTTCCTTCCGCCCGAATATATCAATCCTGATGGTGTTTATTAGCATCAATTCCTGCGGCAATGGCTTCAGCGAGTTCCTCAGGTCGTTGGGAACCAATCAGAACCTGTTTTCCATTTGACAATTGTATCAGAACTCCACGGTTACCACTGACAAGATAGGCTCGACCTCCTCGTTTTACACGAAGCCCTAATCCGCCCCACTCTCTGAGGGGACGGAAGGTTTGAACTTCATAGGTTTCAATGGAGTTCCATAGAATGCTTCGAAAGGACTGATGGAAAGGTCGGTACCGATAATACAAGCCATCAGGCTGGATCTCCAACATGAGTTTCCCCATAGAAAAGATGATAATTGCGAAAACCATAGATCCAGTGAGTAATACACCAAGGATCATTGACGATGTACTGATTGGAATAATCACGATGATACTGTAGAGAAAGAGAGAAAGGACTATGAATAGAAGAATAGCTACGAACCGCCATTTTCCAAACGGTTGCACTTCTCGAAATGTAGCTGTTTCAATGCCGATCATTTCTGTCTTTATTCGGGGTATTGGTTGCTTCTCACTGGGTAGTTGAGGAGGAAATGGACAATACTTTGAATCAATACGATTGTGGGGGTTTACGGGTTTTGATCGTTTTCCCATTTCAATCGCTTCTGAATAGTAGTGAAAAGATGCTTCGCGGTGTCAGTGGGTGATTGGTTTGTTGGTATTGAAATCTGCCATTCTTGTGCTAATTGTGCAATGATGCGTTTGCATTCACTTTCTTGGGCGCAGGAACCACAGTCACCTTGATGAGCAAACCAAGTTTGGATACCAATTTTTGGTGAATATGTGATATAGGTCTTAGCTTGGTAGGCAGAACAATACCCAACGGCTATGCCATAGCAGGGACTCAGATGTTTCACCTCAATTCGGTTAATGGATGCAGCGTGTTGCAAGAGCTTCTCGATTCGGGCTTCAGCTCGCTGCTGAGCTTTGCTAACAAAAGGTCGTGAGACTTGCAGTTCTTCAGCAATGATTGATGGTCGAACCTGTTGGCGCCGTTTCAACCAAATTAGTCCCTGCTTGGGAGTAGGATAACGAAAACTGGTGAACATTCAGATTCCTTCCAAGTTAACCTAATTCGGACAACTTCTAGATTTTCTTCCATATTATAAAAGTTAACCGGTTTTTGACAACTTTTTCTGCTTATGATTTCCCACTTCCTTTCAATTTTACTGTTCTTAGGTAAAAAAGAGGTTTATTTGAAAAAAGCCTTCTTTTCGTAGGTTAATCCAACCATAATGATTAGAAGTTGTAGGGGTTATAGAGTAGAAGCGGTGGAAACCAACTTCGGAGTAAATCCCGTGTCGAATTAGTCAAACCTTCAATCCAACCAGCGTACTCAAGGGCTTCAAGAGAGTGGGTACCATAGACTAGTGCGCTGAGCCCACGGATAGTGGATTCGAGTGAAGGAGCCCGTTTGGTTGAACTAGCGGTAAGTTCACCATCCTGTGCTTGGAGTAAATAGGAGCCAGCATTCCAGCCACATTGAGGATCTGAAAGAGCGATAATTAGTTCTCCGTCCGGAGAGGCGGGAAGCCCATTAAGCGCCTCTTTGACATCAACCACTCGAGCCATCCAAGGGTGCCAGACTTTGAGTTCCACCCAGTCTCTAAGATCTTCAAACCAGTGTTGAAAGTCGGCCCCATAAGGTATAATCATTCGAATGGTTTGGACTTGGTCTCGATGCTTGCCTAAGTAGTTAAAGAGGGCGGCCTGGGCAGGGATGGAGCGCCAGTACATTTCTTCGATGATGAGTTCGCTGGGTTCGTCAAAAAGCATGTAGCCTTTGATTTGGTATCGGGCTAGAGCTTCAACTTTCCCTGCCTTCTTAATAAAGACAAAGAGTCGGTTTTTATTTCGTCGATTCCATTATTCATCACGAATTTCTGGATTAAATGCGTAGCCGTGAAAGGTTTGGGGAGCATAATCTTGGATAAATGCCATGTAGGTGTCTTTTGCTTCGTTGCTTGGCACACGGTCAAAAACCCAGCTTTCTCCAATAACATCGTCTGATGGAATTCGAAGACCATCAAAGGGAGCTTTCAATCGGAATTTCTCATATGCAGGAACATACCCTAAGCGAGAATAGAAGGTCTCCCGGAATGGTTCGAGCATACTTACAGAAAGTCCTGTTTCTTTCATTTCGAGGAAGGCACTTTGCATTATGGTTCGGACATACCCTTTCATACGGGCTTCGGGGTAGGTGCCAACCATGGAGATACCACCCATCCCTTTGAGGATCCCACGGATGGATTGCTTCGTTCTCATAATTGTAAGAACTGTGAGGAGTGTGTCCTCTTCGAAAAGCCCGATGATGTTTTCTGGAATCATGTGGTTGTAGTCTTCATCACGGACATCTTGGTCTGTCCAGAACCCATAGGCGTATTGATGAAGTTTGACAGCTTGAGTCAAGTCCTCTTTTGTGAGTTTTCGGATTTCCATGGGTATCACCATTTTATAGGAATTTGTCAGTATTAGGAGTCTTATATGGTGTAGTTTGTTAAAATTATCTATAATACATCAAGGATAGCTAACCAGGTTGGTAACAATGAGGTTTTACTCTGAAGAGAAGATGAAGGCGAACCGTGAGGAGTTCGAAGAGGAGATGTTGTAGTAACCTCATCTGTCGACGAAGAAGCTGTTTGGCTGTCCCTGTTACAAGGCGAACGAGAGGCTCTTTACGTTCATAGTTATGGACGGTGTTGTACTAATGCAATTATCTGAAGACGAGCAGGTAGAAGTTACAACTTCCCAAAGGCCAAGTCCTTTGAATCCAACCAACGAGTGATCCAAAAAAATGGGTCCAAGTCTCACTTAAAGAGAAATCCGCTTTGGAAGACATCATGCCTTACGTGATGAAAAGTTACCAGAACGTACTTGAAGTAAAAAAGTAGCCGATTTATTTTTTGGTGATGAACCAGACTCGCTTGCTTTCCTTAGTGTAGGGGAGGCGTTCTTCAAGGTTCCCATAGCAGGCGATTTCGGAGAGTCCTGCAGTATTGAGACAGGACCGAATTTCATCAAGAGTGTATCCCCGCTCATGATGAGTTTCATCAACACGACGTTGCCAGCAATCATTTTCCTTGAGAAAAGCGATAAGATGAAATGTTGCAATGCGTGTTGTTTTATCATAGGTATGACGATGAACTTGGAAAACGTCACTGGTTTCTTTTTCTATGATTACTGCATACCGATCTGCCAGCGTCTTCAGCCAATAAATCGTGTTCATATCGAAAATGAATAAGCCATCTGGATTCATGTGATCATAAATTGCCTTGAAGGCTTTCTTTAGGTCATTCAATGTCAGAAGGTAGTTCAAGCTATCAAACCAGCAGGTTATCAAATCAAAGGATTGCCTCAAATCTAGCTGCCGCATATCCATCTCATAGAATTCAATTAAAAGATTTGCAGCCTTGGCCTGTTCTCGGGCGATGCGAAGCATCTCTTTTGATCGATCAATACCAATGACGTCTAATCCGGTTTTAGCCATTGCGATGGCAAAAGTACCTTCGCCACAGGCAATATCAAGTACAGTATTTGGCTGACATTCAAGATTTCTCAAGATTGAAAGAACCAGCTTTGCCATTTTCTGGCTGAATTTGGGATAATCACCTGATGAGTAAATGGATGCAAACTCGTTATAGATAGGCACCTTCTTGAACTTCCATAGACTAATTTGAATCTAGCTTTTTGAGTGTTCATACTAGTTCTCCCAATTAGAAGAAGAATACCATGTAATAAGCCATTACTCATCTATCGCTTTGGTGAAAAATGATTTGCCAGTTCTCTTAGATTTATTGAGTTGTGTTTTGCCTTAATGTCCGTAGTTGAATGAAAACCACGCTTGGAAGCATACCACTCACCATGAAAGCAAAAATCAATGGAAGGAAAAGCACTAACACAATCTGATGGAGACTATTTCCATAGTAAAATGGTAGACCGAGAAGCATCGCAAAGGCAATAAAAACAATGATGACGAAAATGATAAGTGGTAGCCAATAACTAGCTGAAATCCGTGACTTCTTCTCGCTCTTGAATTCTACCAGAAAAGTGATCGCAAGTTGTAGAACTGAAAGGCCTACAATACAAATAAACACTGAAGCAAAAAAGACCGGAGAAATCATTAAGCGATACATTTCAGTCGGAAATGTTTCGTATGTTCCACCTGATGCCGGAACCTGAAAGAGATAGGGAAAGAATGGACCTGAAGCGTAAATTGAAAAGACACTCCCTCCACCAGCAACAGCCAGATAGAGAAGGAACAGGAAGAACGTCAAAATGGTATTAACACTCAGAAAAGATTCGAGCTGCTTCTTCACCTCATCGGAGATAGTATAATTTAATGAGAGCCTATTGCTGAGCCAGACGTTCAAAAAAAGGATAGCCAAAGATCCAAAAATGAAGTTACTAAAGAGAAGCTGTGCAAAAGTTGCCGTTGGTGTCGGTGGATCGGGAAGCCGAGTTAATACCATCGCCATTCGAGTAATAGGATAGTAACCGAAATCTTTAACCTCACTACCAAAAACGAGATAGAAACCACCTTGCTGGGGAGCAATAACAGAGACACGATTTGAAAAATACGGCAAGGAATGTGAGGTGCCCATGTTCCAGTTCCATAAAGGATTACCCGTTTCATCAACTCGAATCGCTATTGCGGCTAAACCGGTGTGGGTGTGTGGATTAGGGGAGTCACCTAATCCGACGATTATATATCCAAACTGGCAGACGGCAAGGTCAGTGAACCAAGATTGACTGCCATAATCATATGTGTGCAACCAAGACTGAAGTCCCATCTCATCAATATGCATTAAAAAAAAGCTTTGAGGCGAATCGGGAGGAACTTGAATTCCTGATACGACAAAACCCGAATCATGGGCATATTTGATAACTTCCGCTCTGAGGTTATCGCTTCCACTAATACTTTGATTCCACAGAATGGAGCCAGTTTCATTAAACCGTACAATTAAAGCATTCGACTGTCCTGTGCTCCAGGAACCAAGATGAGTCCAACCCACTGCAAGAAAGTCACCATTCGAGCAAGTTACTACGCTAG
Source organism: archaeon (assembly GCA_016550405.1). The sequence continues at coordinate 9,000 of JABXGX010000208.1, forward strand.
AAAGCCTTTCATAATCGGCAATATCTGCTGTCGTGTTCCAAATCGATAAGCCCATGTTATCGATGCGGTGAATCCAGATATGCGAGTTTGAGTCTGACTCATAGAGATTACCGACAAGAATAGCTCCCCCATCCGGGGTGTTCGTAGCACCTCTTATTATATGGTCTAATACTCCACTGAATAGACGATCCCATAGTAGATTCCCTTCTTTGTCAATACAAATAGCGATGGCTGTGTGAGCGGTAAGACCACCAACGAGCAGATATTGATTCATGGTAAGGGGAATCATTGCGCTAAGATAGTGATCATGCCCAAGATATCCTTCATACAGCCTTGTCCAAATTACTTCACCCAAGGGAGTAACTTTCATTGCATAATAACCACTCGAATCATACTCCCAACCATAATCACAGTCTGTTAATCCTGCAATGAGTAGATTACCATCGGGCAATTCAAGGATTGCTTGCCCATTCATTCGGTATTCTCGGCCATAATCACGCATCCACTCATTGGATGAAATATAGGGTGATCTATCAGACGTAGCAAGTAATAGGTTACCACCAACAGCACAGAGGATGAAAATGCAGAATGCTCCTAAGAAAATGAGGACTCCCTTGATTCGTTTACGTTGTACATTAACCATAACGCTAGTTCCCTCAATCCGGTTAGGACAAGCGTCTAGGTTCTTAATAAATTTGCCTTAGTTGCTTTCTAGGCACCAGCTTGTTTGTTTTTAATTTTATAATGCCTTTGCCTAGGTCGAAGAAATGTAATAGTCAAGATTCCCACGACAACTGACACAATAACTATCACGAGGATTGGTAAAAGGAAGACATAGAATCCTGTGACACTGGATATTCTTAGGGTTAAGAGTGTCGTTGGTGTGGTAATGAGAAACGCATCACCTACATTTGGAGTGAGTATGTGAAGAATTGGCTCCGCCAAGTTGAGCGACCAGAGGGTTTCAAAGTCTGACAGGTGTATTGTGTAGACAGTTCCTGTACTTGTTCCAAGGAGTAAGGCGCGTTCATCAAAGGTTATTCCAAGACTTGTGGGCATTTCTCCAGTGAAGGCCCCTTGACTGATTGGGATAGTGGAACTAGATGAGTAGACAAAAATGGTTTCGTTCGGTGCTAGTGCAAGACGGTTTCCTAGTTTACTGAAAGTAAAGATCTGTGAAGTGGTGGGATATTGTAATATGATTGTACCCTCTTGGTTTAGGAGTACACATTGGGAGTGAGTGATTAGTAGAATGCGATTTCCTTCAGTGTTGAGTTGGAGAGCTTGTGAGGGTTCGATGAGGCTGATATTCCAATAGAACTCTGTACTGGTAAAGATAAAAGAAAGTGAAGGGGTTGAAGCACTTATGGCGAGATGGTTTCCGGTTTGGTCACTGGTGATATTTGTGATGCGATTTGGAGGGAGGGCAAGAGTGAGACTCCAAACTACTACGCCATCGATGCGTCTAAGATAATAAAGAGACCCAGCGAAAGCTATGGATATGAAGGTGCCAACTTCTGAGAGATTGATAGCAGTGATAGGAAAATAGGCGTGCCACGATTGTACGATGATATTCGAACTGCGATGAAACATATAGATGCTGCCGCCTGAGGTGCCGATGGCGAGATACTCTCCATCTGTGGACACACTGAGGGCGGTAATAGTGCGGTTCTCTTGTGTTAGACCGGTAGGAATAAAGTCCCAGAGTATTTGTCCGGTAGTTCCATCTAACACAGTTAGCGTACTAGGTGCGGAGCCTGTTGTGACTGCTACTGTCTGTCCATTAGTGCTAAGGCATACAAATCCTAACTCGTGTGGGAGGGAGTATTGCCAGAGAAGATGTTGGTTCAGGTTAATGGTTTGGAGTATGTTAAGGTGAGGAGAAATCGATGCTGCTGTTGTGAAGGGCAGGAGCGTTAGACTGAGGAGAAAGATGAAATTAAGACCGGAAATCCTTTGGGATGACACACCAGATTGGCGTAACGAACACGAAAAAAGGTGCCTATTGCGGTATTGGACCGAAATGGGTATCGTAGAAGTTTTGGATGATTTTCGCCGTTGGCAAGCGAACATTGTTCCAGACTTCAATGACGGGTTGGAGGTCTTTTGCGCCGTCTTGACCTGAAAAAAGATCTCTCAGATAAGCAGTTCGCTCATCGATATCGCGTCGACAAAATGATAAGTAGTCGGTGGGAGTGTAGAAGCGTAAGGGATTGAAACGCTGGCGATAGTCGGAAAGGCCATGGGTTTCCTCGAGTTCAGTGGGATCTGGAAGGAGATAGGAGTCACCAAAAACTGGGTGGGGGAGCCAAGTTTTAATTGATCGAGTTTCGGTCAAATGGACGAGGAGTTTTGTGTCTTCAACACGAATTTTTTCACCAAGCCCTAAATAGACGGAGTTACCTTGAGCATTGAGGTAAGGTTTTCCGGTTGCTTGGTCAACTTTTGGTACCGGTTGACCTTGGCCATCAAGCTGTCGGCGTTGATTTCCTGAAAGGTCATATTCCCCGACATATCCAGAATTGACAATGGCAAAAACGAGGCCCCCGTCTAAGCTAAGATCCATGTCTGAATACATCTGGACTTTCAGTAATGCTTGCTTGGTTTGTTCTCGAGCCATGAAGTCGGTGGCCGCATAAGACCGGACGCGAGTGCCTGGGATTTTCCCACCTATAGCAGAAGTAATAATTGTTTCACAGGCCGAATCGAGGGCAACCGCCATGATTGGGTCGGTAATTCGGACCACTAGGGGGAAAATGTCGAACCGTCGAAAGGAGAGCATTTCGGTTCGTAAGGTTTTCGGAGATCCGGGAGTCCAGTCGGGATTGAGATCATAGAAGCGAAAGACAAAACGTCCATTAGTCGTTCCTGATTGTTCGTAACGTGTTGGTTGGAGATGACCGACTGTTTGCCCCTTGAAGGGCCTAGGAGCTTTAACTTTATAGCCAGCGATTTCTTCAATTCGATACTCGATTCCCTCGCAATCGATGTTTTGGGCTAAGACAATGGGTCGTGTTCCGCTAGATTCAACTGTTCTGGATTTCATTAATCCGGGCCATTCAGGGCTTTCAGGAACTAGTCCCTCACTCTTGGCATAGGATGCCGCTTCGAGGCCGATTAGTTGAACCTCCTTAATCTTGGAGGTGGGATCATGTTTGAGTAATCCGAGTATAGCGTCATCTTGTTCTAATTGGGGACCAACGGTGAGAGTAGTTTTACCGGTCCCAGATAGTCCTTTGAGGACACGACTCCTCGTGCATCCTGCATGATAGGAGATACACCCATCGGCTTCGCCACGGTTCCACACCATGGTAAGGTTAGGTTTTTTGTAGGCACCCCCAAAATAATCAACGCGCAGACTCATTACACGCCTGTGATCTTCATCCATACGTGTGAGGTCATAGAGAGTCAGAGGTTCATCGGGGTCGAAGTCAGGCCAAAAGGATTGGATTTCTTTAATAACAGGATCTGGGAGCCGTTCTTGTACAATATAGTTCCAACAATTGATTTCCATATTAGGTTCAGGTGGATACACCATCAATCGGCCAAACCAGGTGATATAGGCCGTGTGAGGATTTTCAACACTTAGAATAATGCGGAGCCCCGTCTTGTAATCAGCCTCACCTTGGATTCCATCTTGGACAATAACTTTCGCTGTTTGGAGATATCGGAGGACAACATTGTAGAGTTTGAGTCCCACCTCGCGATCAAAGGGGCGTTGACCCTTACCTAGCTTGTATCCTTTCGGAATCACATAAAAGGCGCGATCTGGGCGGCGACCTGCTTGTGTGTTCCCGAACAGGTATTGCCCGTCAGCCGTTTGAACATAATAGGGCCTGAGATATTCAGTAAACCATTGGTCATCGGGGTTCCGGATGACATTCCTGTCTTCAAAAAACAACTCGCCTTCAATGTGAACCGGCACCGTACCACCCACCCTTACGCATCATTGGCTCCCTATTAATTCCTTCTCTCTAAAGAAGAGAGAAGATTTTAACAGTCAGGCGGGGGCGATTTTGAAGTTTAAATAGGTTGTTCCGCAACCAGGTTTGAGGTACTAGCCAGCTATCCAAGAACCAAGGATCTTGGCTAGTCAACATCGCTGAAACAGCGAGTAGAGCCTGTAGCTCAGTCGGTGTTTGTCGATGGGATGAAGCAGGAATCAGACACTTTGGGTGTTAGAAGTTCACAACTAGAAGCTTGCTTCAAATTTTGGGGCGCGAACATCGAGTCCTTTTGTTCTTATGAGTACTAGCTATATTGACAAAGCAATTATAAGGTAGAAGAACTTGGCGATGTGCGAGCGGGTGGGTTCCTTGCACCGTGCTCCGCTTTAAATAAATCCCGGGTGCTTGGTGAATAGAATGCAACAAGCAAGATTGAATATTGTTCAAAGTATTGCCGTGATGGCAATTATGTCCGCTGTTTATACCGTTCTGACCTGGTTGATTCAGCCTTTGGCTTACGGTCTTTTTCAGTTTCGAATTTCGGATATTCTTCTACCCTTTCCCTTCATCCTCGGATGGCCGATGGCCTTGGCTCTCTTCATTGGTGGTGCCTTAGCTAACTGGTTAAGCTTCTTTGGTCCCATCGATATCATAATTGGAAGCCTACTGAACCTGTTTGCAGGATTGTTAGTGTCGAATCGAAAAACCTGTCCACATTGGTTTTTCGCTTGGTTATACCCCACTCTCATTATCGGGTTAGGTATTCCAGCAATGATGACTATCTTCTTTGCTCAACCGTTTGTCCTGTGGGCCATTTCTCTTATGAGTAGCACAGCTCTTATTTGTGCTATTGGTGTTGCTGTGATGTTCGCAGTAGAACGGGCGCTTCCCCAAGTCTTCGTAGACTCTAAAGAATCCTGATTCTTGCGAAGCATAAAATAGTAGTTCAACATTGCCCTCCGACTATCCACGAGTCAATCACTGGGATACCTATGGATGCAAAGACCTTCCAGCAGTTTGACGACTTTATTCATTCCAAATCCGTCGCCCTGATCGGCACTAGCCCATCTGCCGGATTCTATTGGCTTAAGTCATTCCTCAACTATGGCTTTCCTGGAAAAATCTATCCCGTGAATCCGAAAATCGATGAAGCCTTAGGATTAAAATTTTTCAAAACACTCAGTGATATTTCGGATCCGATTGATTATGCAATTCTCCGAGTTCCTGCTCAAATCGTTCCGAGAGTTCTTCACGAATGCATCGCTAAAGGTATAAAAGCAGTCACCATCTTCACTAGTGGATTCAGTGAACTCGGAACCAAAGAAGGAGCTCAACGGGAAAAAGAAATCACTGAGATTATCAAGTCGAGTTCCCTCCGGGCTTTCGGTCCAAATTGCATGGGTCTAACGTGCCCGGAATCTCATTTTGCGTTTCGCCCTGATTTGAAGCCCAACCAAGGACCTGTTGGTTTCATCTCCCAATCCGGGGGGAAAGCAATTGATGCGTATCTAGCAGTTACTGAAACCCAACTGGGGTGTAGCAAAGTCTTTAGTTATGGAAACGAAGCTGACATTAGTAGCTGGGAGTTGGTCGAGTATCTCCACCAAGATACCAAGACCCAAGTTATTGGGATGTATATAGAAGGAGTTCATGATGGACCGCGACTTCGGAATGCCATTGCAGAGTGTGCTCCTACTAAACCCATTGTTGTCTGGAAATCTGGAGCCACTGATGCAGGAAAACGCGCCGTGTCCAGCCATAGTGCCGCTTTAGCCGGATCCACCAATATCTGGCAAGCATTGCTTCACCAGACTGGTGCAGTGACTGTCGATAGTTTTGAACGCCTTGTCAATGCTATTGTGACCTTTATTCGATGTCCGCCACCACCAGGTAAACGCGTCGCCTTAATCGCAATTAGTGGAGGGGCCGGAGTGGCTGGCACCGACTCCCTAGCTCATTATGGGTTTGATATTCCGCGACTTAGCTCAAAAACAGTGCAGGCATTGTCAACAGTGATTAATGCCGTGGGCACCAACATCCGAAATCCGGTTGACATGGCCTCTAGTTATTTTTATCCAGAAAATACTGTCGAAACGATTCACCACGTTGCTGAAGATAAGAACATTGATGCCATCATCGTTGAAGCCGCCCCTCATTATGTACATTTCATGGCCAACCATATGGATCTCAAGGATATGGCAACTGTCTACTGGGACATGATGATTAAAGCAGGTCGATATTGCGTTAAAGAATTGCATAAACCCTTTTTTGTTGCCGTTCCTGCGGTTGGTTATGCACTTGAGAATCTAGCGACACGCGAGCAATTTCGTAAAGCCAACCTCCCGGTGTTCTCGAATATCGCAGAAGCTGCGGATATCCTGAAACTAATCCATGACTACTACCAACGACACCCCAAGATGCCAGTGCCCCCAGACCTCCAACTTGACTAGAGGTTCTATGAGGCCACGCTTACCCTATGCCGGGTTCCGTAAATTTTTATGGCTGTAAAGTAGTTTTTAAAGCAGCGCAGAATGAAATCTTTAAATAAGAAAACTGAGCGCTTTAAATGGGAACACTGGGTTTGGCGATAGATATTGGCACTTCCCTCCCCCCTAGAAAACCATTCCCTCTCCCCTCCAATTGTGTCCTTTAGGACAAATGTCCTTTTTATGGAGGTGCCTAA
>JABXGX010000209.1 GCA_016550405.1 archaeon
AGATTGGAATCCTTCGGAATCGATACATACTCGTCGTCTATCTCATCGACATCATACTGGTCGGAATCCTCTTTGTAGTCCCCGCGCTGGCAGCAATCTTCAGACTTGTGCCGCTTGCTTGGTATGAATGGGTAGGGTTGGTCCTGTTCGGATCCATGGTTGTCGTCCTTGAAGAAATAAGGAAGCTCGTGGCAAAGAGACTGCGCAAGGACTAGCCCGGTCTTTTCGGTAGGCGTCAGGAATGCGAATGCCAGTATTTTCTTCTATCTGTATATCCAATTTTCGTGCATTCTTTTGAATGGTATTAGACTATTTTTTGATGTGTTATTTGCGTTTTTTTTCCTGCTTTCGAAGACGTATGTGCTATTCTGCCAAATGATGTCAAAGCGTTTGTTTCACTTCATATGATGTACAAGGATTTTGAGCTTTGCCTTCCCCGGAAATCAAGAAATTATGAGCAGCTGCAAAAGGTAAGAATGATAAATTAGGATTAGAATAGATATCTGGAGAGCTTATCTTTGACCAGATATTGGTCTTTTATCTTGATGGTTTCTGTTCTTCTACTGTCTTTCTCAATAATGGCTAAACCTACTGTTTATTTGTCAAGTGCTTCTGATCAGATTGCGATTGATAGTGTACCTTTACCTGGATCTAATTGGGTTAGCGAGAATTTCATGACACTGGGTCGTCGTGACAATAGTGCGACCAATGCAAGTGGTTGGGGTACTGGAACTGTGACCTCCCAACGTGATTACACCTTCTTTCAACTTGACCAGTATTCGATATCAGAGGGGGCTCAATCAGTGGCGGTTCAAGGGAGGAGGGCTTACGTGGCGACGTATAGTCTGTCACCCCTTGGGTGGGTTCTTCGCTCCATGAATGTTACTAATCCAAGACAGGTCTCTCAGCTTGTGGCTTGGGAATTGACCTGGTCGCTCATTTATGATCTCAAGGTGGAAGGTGACATTCTCTATGTTGTCTCCAGATTTGGTGACCTTCGGCTCTACAATGTAAGCAATCCTCACGCAACACCTATACTTACAGATTCCCGGTCTAATTTTGGAGGAAACTGGCCTCAGATTGATATTCAGGGGCGATTTCTCTATGGAGCCTGTGATGATCTCCGGATTATTAACATAGAAGACCCATACAACATCTACTCGGTTTCCAATACTTCGTTACCGGCAAGTGTTTATGATGTGGATGTAGTGGGCAATATGGCTTACTTGTCCACAAGCAATGGCTTTTATATCGTCAATGTCTCTTCTCCGTATTCGCCTTCTGTAGTAGCTAGTATTGGGGGGTTGGGCACTTCCTTCGATCTCCACGTTGATGGTAACATCGTCTACTACCCCTCTTGGTCTACAATCCAGTTAATTGATGTTAGTGTTCCCAGTCAACCAACGGTCCTCGGTTATTACACCTTGACTAACAATATTCAAAGCTTAGCCCTTCAGGGAAATACCCTCTTCCTTGGTGATGATAGCGGAACCATTGCAATCTTAGATGTTATAGATCCTCTGAATCCAACCTACGTCGATGAATTCGACACTGGGGCCGCGGTCATAAATGATCTAACCTTCTATAATGGTGATCTTGTAATTGCAACCAGCTCAGGTCTGGTAATCTATCGAGTGGGTTCTAGCAGTGGTGGTTTGACCGATCTTCCCTTATTGAGCACGTTTACAGGGTATCCTGTTTTCGATGTGAAAATACTGGGAAACATTGCCTATCTAGCAGCTGGTCCAGAAGGACTGCTAGCCTTGAATGTCAGTGATCCTGTTAATCCTGTGCTCCTTGACAAGATTAATCACACCAGCCCAGTTGATTACGATGCTGTGGTGGTTCAGGGTCACTACTGTTTTGTTGCTGATGATGGAGGCTCTTTAGAAGAGGGGCTTCTGGCCTTCAATGTGACTGATCCTACAAATCTTCAGTTCCTCGATTACTATCCTGTTACCAACATTAACGATTTGGCAGTAGTCGGGGATGTAGCCTATCTAGCTGCGGGTAATGACGGACTCTATCTCATCAATGTTACAGACCCCAATAATATGTCAACAAGAATTTCTAACGTAACCGATGGGAACAGCTATTGGGATCTATGTGTTCAGGGACATTTTGTTTACGCCACAGCGATGTATTCATCGCCCCCCTTCGATTTTGGCTTCTACATCTATGATGCTACCAACCTCAGCAGTCTCGTATTGACCAACCGCACCACCAAACCATTTTGGCTTTCTGATGTCGCTGTAGATGGAGACATCGGTGTTCTCGCTGAGGGTGATAGGGGCATCTCATTGCAGAATGTGACTAACCCCTTTGATGTTTCCACGTTCTCTTTGTATAATCTTCCAGGCAGTAACGCCTCTACGGGTGTGGAGATTTTTGGTCCCTATGTCATAATAACTGAGGGATTCGGCGGTATCCACCTCCTTAACGCAACTAACCCAAGAACCCCCCAGCTTATCGCCTCCTACAATGCCACTCCAATGATTGCAGCCATGGCCACCATGCAGGGAGATTATCTCTATGTTGCCAACGGCACCTCCTTGATGATCTTTCGCCTTTTCCGGAGCCCGGGTAGTACCTATAATGTGAGTGATGTTGTAGCCCAGTCGATAGACATCCACAGCGATAGTAGACTAATTGAGAATGCCACCCTTACTTTCGACGCCTTCTTACCATACTATACCAGTGCTATTTGGCAGCTTACCGCTGACGGTGGTGTTCACTGGGAGACCGTCTCTCTAGGTGTTTTGCACGAATTCACCTATCGAGGCAACGACTTACGCTGGCGTAGTATATTTTCCACCAATTATGATGACCGGAGCCCTCACCTCTATCAACTAGACATCACATGGTGGTACAATGAACCTCCCTTAGCACCCTCTTTGGATCCAATTCAAGATCCCGATGGAGATGGTGCCTTCACCGTTTCTTGGAGTGCAGGTTGGGATTTTGACGGTACCATCAGCTACTACCAGCTTCAACTCAGCAATGAAAGTAATTTCAGCAACATACTTCAGGAGTGGACTCCTGCAGTCACAAGCCAAGCTGTTAGCGGTCTCATTGGAATCACATACTATTTCCGGGTTCTGGCTTACGATAATGATGGCGTGCCAAGCAGCTGGAGTAATGTGGAATCGATTGGTGTAGCCAATCAGCCACCAACCACCCCAACGCTTTACGATCCAGGAACCACGGATGATGATGGGGTATTCACCGTTTCTTGGAGCACTAGCATTGACCCTGAAGGTACTACCATCGAATATACTCTCGAAATGTTCGACACCGCGACCATGGATAATTCGCTCAGCTTCTGGCAAACAAGCACTACGAGTATACAGGTCGATATCTCCGACTTTGGTTCAGGAACCTACTATTTTGCAGTGATAGCAGAAGATGAACAGCTCATTCGCAGTGGATGGAGCAATGTGGAGAGTATCACCATTGAACTCCCAACCACTCCTCCACCACCCCCACCACCGATTCCCGGCTTTCCCATCGAAGCCATTATCGTAGGTTTGCTACTTGCTGTAATATTGGTTCTAATACGCCGACGTCGACGACACCCTAGCTAACACACACTACGGATGCCATTATATGGGCGTCCGTAATCCCCCTTTTTTGGCGATGATGCAGCAGATTGATCCTTTTTTAATGCAGCAAAGCTGTTTTCAGTAAGTTATATGCTGGGGTTGTTAGGTGACGAAGACGTATATGTAATTTTTAGAAAATGATGTGAACGCGTTTGTTTCACGTCATCCATGTCTCAATCACGTGATTTACATCAGTCTCGAGTAATTGCTTTGCCACAATTACCACAAAATTCTTCATTGTCACTAAGACTGGATCCACATGTAGGGCATTTTTGTGGAGGGGTTTTTTCTTCAAGTTTCTTTGCAAGAAGAACAGCTTGGGAAGTATAACCTGCAGATGTTTTTAGAGATCTACAGATTCCTGTCCATAAACATACTGGAATCGATAAGAAAATAATGACAATTATTATGAGGATGCCTATCATAATAAGTGATACCCCAGGATAATTATACCCCAACCCGATATTAGAAAACAATTGGGCGAGGAAAGGGTGTATAATTGGAGAATAAAACACCACAACGGTAATAATTGCTTCAATTAGAAAAACGAAGAATATGATGGTTGCGATAATCCTGAGCTTCAAGGCAAGCCTAGGGTTATCCTCGCTCCTTTCAACTTTGAAATATGCATAAAGGGTGGAAATGAGCGCTGTAAAAGTAATAAGACCCAGAAGCACACCAAATAGTTGACCCATTAGAATAAGTTGCCAAATAATGAAACCAATCAGGATACATATGAAAATTATTGCCACGATAATGTATGTTAAACTTTCATATGCATCTGCTGGAATCTTTTTAATCCGGTCTTTTATGGACTTGGACATATGATCATCACCTCTTTTTTCTACTTGTCTGACCATCTTTGTCGAAAGAAGTTGTGAATCAAATGCTCTCCCAGTATCCATAAAATACCGCTGTTTATTTTTGTATCCATAATCCGGGCGTAATCTAATTTAACCGACTATTCAGCCTTTAAGGTAAGAGGAAGCAATTTTTCTAATGATAATATGCCATTCTTCTTTTTTTTCGAAGACGTAATTGCAATTCTTAGAAAATGATGTGAACGCGTTTGTTTCACATCGCCTACTATAATATAATAACTACGGGATTTTTTAAAAAATAAATGGAACATCCTAAAAAGCATAAGATATCCAGATATTGATTAAAGATTAGAGATTAGATTTCCCGCGTTCTATTAGTAGTCTTATATATTCAAGTAACTCTTAGGGATAAGAAATTAGCTGAACGATGTGGAATGAATTATGGTTGAAGA
>JABXGX010000210.1 GCA_016550405.1 archaeon
AGCCAATTATTGTTACAAGTCTTCCAATGTAAGCAGCGTTGCCTGCACCAGTAACATCTGCAATGCTAAGAGGAACATCTTCAGCTGGCACTGATGGATCTATATACATGAAGTAGGCTAGCGTGGCAGCGTTTGTAACGATAAGAATCAGCACCAATGCTATCAATACGGTCTGTCTTTTCTTAGATGCCTTCTTAGATTTCTTTGACATAATATCTCCTCAACCTATGAATTCGCTCTCGCGAATTACAAAAGGGTAGTATAGGCAATTTTGTATAAAAGCCTACAATATGAAAGTAGAACTGGTGAAGAGATTAAACTAAGAGTATGATTACGGATTTGTTTTATCTAGATTATTAGCTAAAGTCTTGAGAATAAATCCCGGTAAGGTTTGGTTTTGTGAGTGTTAAATCTTTTACACTCACCATTCAACATAAGTGAAAAGTACATTTAATAATTATACATTTATTTAATATTCATAATTTTAAATAAAAATGGTGGTGTTGTCATTTTTTAAAAAGGAGTAAAGTGGCTTCTCCGTTACCCGTGGCGATAGCTTGTTGCATAGTCCACTTATTGTCAGGTTATTTGTAATCTCAAGCAAAACACTTAAATGTCAAGTATACTTAACGTAAAGTGTACTTTACATTTAAAGAGGCGGGCTCGTTGTGATAACCAACCACTTACGAAAGCTCCGTGAGCAACGAATGCAAACATCTGCAGACTCAACAGCATGGACGCAAGAAGGACTTTCTTCGCGTGTAAAGGTTAGTCGTCAAACCATCATCGCAATCGAAAAAGGCACATACAACCCTTCCCTTGAGCTAGCCTTCAAGCTGGCCCACGCCTTTAATCTCACAATTGAAGAAATTTTCACTTATGAAGGTAATGAGCATGAATCTAAAACGTCAGATCGCTGAATTTATCATCGGGATATTAATTGTCATCGTTATTTTCACGATTCTCCTTTTAGGGCTAGAGTATTTTGCAGGACCAGGTGTAATTGCTAATTTTTTAGAGTTTTTACCCAATGGCATTTTTGGTTCAATCGTTGCAGTTACCGTGGTCTCATACATTTCACTTCGTCGTCAACCGGATGAGCGGATGAAGCATATCCTCAAAGATGCAGCACACAACTCTTTAGCATTTCTTTGGTTCGGATTACCCTTTCTAGCCATCCTCCTCATCTTCATGCCCGCATGGAATGGAATTATTGCCGCCACCTGGTTATGGGCAGTATTACTAACCTCCATCACCATCTTCGGTGCTACGCTGCTCTATAAATATTGGAAGTGATGTTTTGCACTCCGAAGAATGTAGAAACCAAAACAACCACCAAATAAGGAGACAGTTTGAATGAAACCTGTTACTCGGTACGCAATTCTTCTATTTGCAGGTATTGCCGATCTTGCGATTGGCATTTACGCCTTTGCCCTTGTGACCACCCAAATCATCACAGGCCTCGAATCCCTCTGGATCATTACTCTTGGGTTGATCACTACTTTAACTAGTGTGTTCCTGATTTATCGAATACTCCCTGTTTTTCTTCGAATACAACGTGATGAACCTGTCCAAACCTTTTTTGACGAACGGACTCGCCAAATCATTCATCAAGCCGCATCCAATGCCTTCGGTTTTCTGATTATCGCTCTCATTGTGATGACTTCTGCAACCATGGCACTTCCCAAATGGGGCTATATACTTACCTGGAATAACTTCGTTACGGCATTACTGATCATCTGGATAACTAGCATCCTCATCTTCTACACATCAACTGCATACTATTATTGGAAATGAAACCCTGTTAATAGCATTTGATTTTGTGAGTGTTAAATCTTTTAAACTCACCATTTAACATAATACAAAAAGCGAATAAAATAAACGTACTCATAAGGAATCCTTATCATTAGTAGATATAGACTCTAAGGATTTTCTGATGAGACCTAGGAAATTATAGAGAGCAGAGTATGGCCTCTAGACCCCTGCATCTATGGTGTCATTGAATAAAACGATTCGGTAGCGTGCTTTGTTCTCCCTCACCTTTCGAATCGCTTCGTTTACCTTCGTCATGGGCATCAACTCCACCTTAGGCATGATGCCGTGTGCCTGTGCAAACGAGAGCATCTCCCGCATTGTTGTTCGGTTCCCAAGGAAGGAACCAGTGATTGACAGTTGGTGTGCTACGAGGTCAGTCGGATTGAATACTACGTCTGGGAAGCCGATAAGGACAAACCTACCATTTTTCTTTAAAATAGTCAATAACGCTTCCCAGTCGATCTTACCGGAGGCAGTGCATAGGAGAATGTCGAAACCGAACTCAACTTGGCGCAAGCTGGCCTCGTCGTCCGAAACGAGGAAGTGGTCTGCGCCGAAAGCAAGCGCCTGGTC
>JABXGX010000211.1 GCA_016550405.1 archaeon
CCATCAGTTTTTTGGTCAACCATCCAAGCTGCTTTCCAGGTGAGGAGCCGAATAGCTTCAATGCGAGCATACATGTCCGCAACCATATCCTGAATCGCTTGGAAGCTACTGATTTTTTTCTCGAAGGCTTCACGCTGCTTAGCATAATTAATAGCATACTCCATAGCAGAACGGGCAAGTCCAGTAGCCATGGCTCCAATGGCAGGTCGGGTTTTGACGAAGGTCATCATGGCAAGGAGGAAGCCCATGCCTTCCCCACCAAGAAGGTTCTCAGCAGGCACTTCAGCATTCCTGAGAATTACAGCAGCAGTATCGGAAGCACGATGTCCGAGCTTCTTAAGGGGCTTACCCGTTGAGAGACCCCTTGTTTCCTTTGGTACAATGAATGCAGAGAGCCCGTTATGGCGTGTAGTTCCTTTTTGCCGAGCGAAGATAACGAAGAGATCAGCATGGTTCCCGTTGGTAATCCAGAACTTGTTTCCGTTGAGTATGAAAGTATCACTCTTGCGTTCGTAGATGGTTTGGATTCCAGCTACATCAGAACCCATACCAGGTTCACTAGTTGCAAAGGAAGCGAACCGTAGTTCCTTCGAGAAAGGTATGAGCCATTGCTCTTTTTGTTCTTCACTTCCACCAAGAATGATTGGAGTAGTGCCTAAATCATTGACATATATCGATGTCGTCATCCCTGCACAGGCTGCGGAGAATTCTTCAACGACAAGAACGGATTCCAAGGACCCGTATCCTGGTCCCCCATACTCCTTGGGAATTCCAAGGTTCATGAGCCCAGTTTTATGGGCTTTGGCGATTACCTCACGTGGAAATTCCCCTGTTTGATCATAATGCAGAGCGACAGGCAGCACCTCTTTTAGAGCAAATTCTCGTGCTTTGGCTTTAAGAGCCAGTTGTCCATCGGTTAATTGGAAGTCGACCATTGTAACCTTGACCTCACTTCCCAGAAAGAAGTTGTAGTATTTGAGTCGCACTGTCTTGCCAGTTACTCGGATCTGTTCAGTAGGTGCCCAATCATTTGGGCAGTTTTTCACAGATAGAATTAGGGTACTGACCGCATCTAGTCTAGCTTGGTGATGAAAAATGCGATTTTATGCAATCTTCGCAAACAATATGTATTATAAACAGCGCAGTAAACGAACTCGCAGATTCCCCACAGATTAATATTAACTCGAGGAACTATCAGTGACTGACTCTGAACGCTTGGGCGATGAAGCTGGAAAAGACGGCTATACACCTCAACCAATACCTGAGGAGGAATGCACGCTTCCCGAAGAACAACAGAAACCGTCTAAGCGGACCCTCACATTACGAGGTATGACCTTAGCCCTTGTTCTCAATGTGGTGTATACCATTATCAATGCTTATCTGGGTATGAACTTTGGCTTCGGACTGGGCTTTGGCATTCTTACTGTTCTTACTGCGTACACGCTCTTTCATATTGCTCGAGGAGGATCGAACCGTCAAGAAATAACCACAACCATGATTGCTTCAACAGGTTTTGTAGTCTACTACATCCTTACCATCTCGATGTATGTACAGGCTTATACGGCCTACACACTTCCCTGGTGGTTAGTGCCACCCAAAGACGTGCTACTTTATGGGAGCCCCTTTGATCCCACCTGGATTCCCCCCATTATATTTCACCTCGGCTTTGTCTGGCTAAGCACCCTTCTTGGATTCATCGCAGCCCTTGCAGTAGCTGATTATGTGCAATCACGAAAACAAACCAAATTCCCCTTTTACACCGCAAGTGGTGTGACAATAAACACATGTATGGAGACAGGACAGCAAAGCCGATTCATGTTTCGCTGGCTCGGAATCGGCATTATGGCCACTGTGATTCAGTATTTGGTCAATGTCTTGGTCCTACCCTTTGGGCTAACAACTCTTGGCTGGGACTTTACCCCGTTTTTACTTCCCGGCTTTGCATTAGGGTTCATGCTCAATATCAGCCTAATGGCGATTTCGTATATCATTGATCCCAAGGTCTCTATCACGATGCTGTTCGCAGGGATAATCACTTACTTAGTCATTTCTCCAATCCTCGTCAGTTTGGGAATCGTAACTCCTGCCATCACCGGAATAGATCTGTATTTCAATCTCCTCTTTGAATACATGTTAGCCCCTGCTCTTGGTATAATGCTTCTGAGTGGTGTCGTAGTATTCGTTTACACGAAACTCCGTAAAAGACCGAACTCAACAAATAACAACTCGGAACTAGAAAACCTAAACGACGAGCAAGGTAATGTGGGTTTTGGAAATTATGCGAAAACCTATTTCCTTGGATTAGCTCGGAATCGTCGGTTAGGCTTGGCTTATCTTTCTATCATTGTTTTTTTCATTCTCATTCTTATTGGCTTAAACATCTTCTCACCCCTTCCGATTTGGGTGAGCGTTGTCATTGCATTGCTCCTCTTGTTGCCTATTGCCCTCATTGACACCTTTGTTCTCGTCAAATTCGTTGGCGAAGCGGGGATTGGGATGGGTGTCCAACGACTCGCCTTCTATGAAATCCCTCTGACGGTAATTGGAATTCGAGGATATATGGCGTTTCTCGCTTATCCTGCAATCAATCCATTCACGACTACTGATACTCTTGGAAACCTGAGAATTGGTGCTATGACAGAGACACCGCGCCGCTCGATTCTTATCGCCCAACTCATCAAGGTATTCCCCGGTGCAATTTCTAGTATTGTGTTTGTGCTTGCGGCTTGGTATCTCGTCGGGTTTCCTACAGAAGTGTTCCCAGCTGTTGGTGTCCTGCAAGGTTTTGCCATCGTTTCGATCTTCGCTCTGAACGCCTTGGCCGCGGGATTTAATATTACTGCCTTTCTAGTTGCTGGAATTCTTGTAGGTTTAATGGCAATTGCCTTCCCCATCTCCACCCTTGGTGTTGCATTGGCAATGTTCTTGCCCCCCTCATATTTCATCCCCTTTTCCATCGGAGGATTTCTACGGTTATACACGAATC
>JABXGX010000212.1 GCA_016550405.1 archaeon
GGGATCATCGGGACTCCCCTGATGCTTCCCAGGCATCTGCTGCGTTACTAATCGGAAAAGGAGCGAGGGCGTCGGAGGTTAAGCGGCGCCCTCCGCCAAGAGGCAAACGCCAAGAGTATTGCCTAATTTAGAATCGTTAGTAACACATAGCTATTGGCTTCGGTTTCTTTTTATATAGCTGGTGTATTGAAAGGCACATCTCGAACCTGTATTCCTAAAGGCGCGAGATCTCATCTACTCCCATCATACGAGGTGCCTGTAAAAATTGCTTAACTGCTCCTCGCATATCAATCCAGCTAAAAGCAACGAGAAGTGAGAACCCAACATAGGACGCACCAAACCATCTCCAAACTGCATACTCCATCCAGTACCGCGCAAAGTCTGTTATGTGAGTGCTCGCTGCAAAAAGGATTGGAATAAGCCAAAGAACGAGGGCAAGAGCCAACAATGGTACTGGTGCCATTTGTTGTTTTCGAATCAGTTTGAATATCCACCGACCGATTGTACCCCACACAATAATTACTTGGAAGACTAATATTGTATAGAATATAGGAATGGGGATGAAAGCAGGTATCGGATTGGTCGGATAATAGCCATTGAAGGTGGCCGGTGCAAAGACATTGTAGGAAAGTAAGCCAAATCCAAACCAGATAAAACTTCCCAGATTAAGTAAGAACTCAGGTCCACTTGCACTAAGCATCATGGTCGGGTCAGGAATCGGTTGGGCAATAAGGGTGTGAATAAAGTAAAGACCCCCTGCAACGATGTTGAGGGCCGTCACTACTCCTGCTGAGCGCCATTGGCGTCGTAAGAGGAAGAAAACCAGAATTGCGGGTAGAGCAAAAACAAAGGTCTCTTTGATTAGAAAGGCAACGGCAATTGCTGTTCCTGCTAGCCAGGGATGATCTGTCCAAGCCCAATACACAGCTAGAATAACGAATGGCATCGCAAATAAGGCAATTTGAAAGAGTGGGATGACATTGAAGAAAAATGCGTATTGGACAAAACTAGCTGCTAGGGCAGCCCATCCGGATCCAGTGATTCTGTTTACAACCCAAAAAGTCAGAATGAGATTAAAGGCAGCCATACAAACACAAACAAGACTAAGAGGGAACACAAACCCTGATCCTGCCCAACCGGTCAAAAAGGCAATGGGATAAAAGACCAATGGAGTGCGAAATATCCGCAGGTCCCCAAGGTCTCCGGTCACGACAGCGGCATGGCGCCAGGCGGAGTAAAAATCTTCACCGTTTATCATGTAATAGATAACGGTCTTATGCATGGTATCATCGTCAAGGGCAAATTTGGGGACGAATTCGACGCCCCATGAATAGGATAGAAAAATGACCCAAATAATTCCTGCTACTGAAAGGAAGACAATAAAGGCGGCTACTCCTTCTCGACGAAGGAAATCATTCAGAGATAGCTCGGACATTGAGTCACCTATTTACAGTGATATTCTGTCCTACTATTGTATAACTATTCAAAAGAGTTCGGCTTCTACACAGAATTATGTATGAGTACAGGCTGTACAATCCTGGGAGGTTTCTGCACCACAGACTGCACAGCTTTCTCGGACCTGTTTACAAATACTGCATACTTCTTTGGTGATTTGGTCTCCTGTAACAGTAGCTTTACTAATTTTGTGGGCTAATGTGCTGATGGCCTCTTGCACATGTTTCCCTAGCACCACAGACGATCCACGTTCGCCTTTCATGTAATGGGAGATGGTCGCTTCAGTGGTTCCGAGAACCTTCGACACTTGGACTTGAGTCATTCCCTCGTTTACAAGCGCTTGTGCTAATGATGACTTGATCGCTGGAAGCGCTTTCCAAACCACTGTTTCACAAGGAAATGCCATTTCCAAAATCTCCTATTTGAATAACGGTCTGAATATTAACAATGTTAAGTTGATGGTTCGTATATCGAATTTAAGTCTTAGCCACTCACTAATCTGTGACTTCATAAGGCACAATTACGGATTTCTAACGGTTTTCCGAATATATATAAACCAAAATTCGAAACGCACGTAATCCCTCATACTGGTGACCCATGTGGCTGACAAACCAAAGTTCACACCACGTCTCTATCAACTTAATGCGAGAGACCAAATTCTAGCCACTCTAGATACTACTGATAAGCGTGTGTTTCTCGTGCTTCTGCCAACAGGTATGGGAAAAACCCTTATCTCAACCCTCACTCTTGACCTCTTCTTTGAACAGGGAATTCTTGAAGGGAATGAAAAGGTTCTCTTCCTCGTGCAAGATCGGAAACTCAAACACCAATTATACGAAATGGCTAAGGCCTACGGCCTTTCGTCCCATGGCTATCTGTTCATATTAGATGATCAGAAAAGCCTTCCCAGTCAAATGGCGCGACAACATTCTGCAATGGCTCGTTTTATCTTTTCCACACCGGTTTTGCTTATGAACGCTGTAACAGGGAGGCATAAACGGATTGACAAAGAGACCCTTGATAAGGTTAAGGTCGTTATCATAGATGAAATCCTCGACATATTTGCGCAAAGCTATGGCAAAAAGCGTCCACGCGAAGAAACCATCGCTTATATTGAGAATCGCTTTGGAAATGGGCGGAAATTCCACCAGATTATCACTGATTTAAAACATGAGCTCAATGGAACGAATACTCTTGATTATGAAATCAATGAAACTCGCTTGGCTGAACAAGTGATTCAGGAGTTTAGCTTCCAGAACTATCGAATGAATAAAACCTACGAGCCCATCCTCCAATATCTCAACCTCCTTGGTTCCCATTCCAACCGTATCGTCATCGGATTGACGGCCTCTCTTTCACAGGATGCAAAAATCGGTTTACTAAAGAAGACCTTTGGTGGCGATAAACACGTTGCAGAAATTCGACCTATTGGAGATGACTTTGAAGCCTTTCAACCTGCATATGAATTAAAACGAATTCGGGTCTTTGATGAATGGATAACAACCGTTGATAATCTAATCTCAGATGTCAAAAGAGCCCAATTACGACGTTTGAATAGTGCATATAAAATAATTACAGGAAATCCCAAAATTCCTAGTGACCGTATACTCCTCTTTATTATTGACTTGCTCGGAAAAAAAACTCCGAAGACTAAACTCTTAGAACATTTCAATGGAGACGAACAACAGCTGAAGGTAATTTTAGCCATCGCGAGAGCTTATCTTCTTATGACCGTGGCTCGTCAACATCTTCTCGAAGGCACCTTCCGCTCGTTTAGCACCTTCATTAACAACACAACAAATCGTATCCTTCTCAGCAACTCTGAATTCTCATTGATAAAAGAAAAAGTGGCGGAAAGGGCAGAAAACCAAGTTCCTGATCAGAAAGAAGACCGTCTTCTTTATTGGCTAGCTCGCTTCAATAGTCAGGGAAAACGAGCCCTTATCTTATGCCGTTTTGTCGAGATGACGCGCTTCCTCTCACGACGTGCCACTGAACAAGGAATCACGAGCACATACATACATGGTAGAATGAGTGGCACCCAACAATATTCGCAAATTAAAGCGTTCAAATCGGGGCAAGTATCCACCTTGTTCGCCTCGGAGCGATTGATAGAGAAAGGCACTGATTTACCAGAAGCTGATGTGGGAATCTATTATGGTACAACGTTGTCTTTAGCTCGATACGAACAAAGTCTTGGTCGAATTCGAAGTAACCTCCAAAACATCAAAACCCTCTATACCCTAAGCTATAATCAGACCATTGAATCCGAGAAGTCGCTGAAACGTGACACCATGTTTCTAGAGCTTATTGGTAAACGGTTGAACCTCGCGGATGGTAATGGTCGGGGAACAAGCTAGATTAAATATGCAACGTGCATGAAAGGTTTGAGAGGAAGCATCAATAAGTCCTTAGGCAAAGGAGATCTATTAGACTTAGCTGTGGAGGCCTTTGATGAATCCAGAAGATATGCGTCGCGACCTACCTATCACTCAACAATACATCTACCTCGATAACGCTGCAACAACTCCTGTTCCTCGTCCAGTTATTGATGCAACAATTGAATACTTCGAAGAATATTGTGCAAATGTAGAAAGAGGTACCTACTCGATTGCGGCTAAGGCTTCTGAAGTGTGCGATGCGGCTCGAGAAGAAATTGCTACTCGGTTACTCCATTGTGATGTTGAGGAATTCATCTTTACACGAAACCAAACTCAAGCCGCAAACCATGTTGCCTATGCTCTGGAACATCAGTTTCTCAATCGATGGAGCACAGGCTTCAAATTTGCACCTCCGCTAGTTTCATGGACGCCCGATAGTAAAATTGTGACTACTCTCCTAGAGCACCATTCCAACTTTTTGCCCTGGATGCGGTTAGCAAAGTATGTCAATGCCCACTTTCACACAATAACACCCACGAAAGAGGGACGACTATTACCTGAAATGTTTGCAGAAGCTGTTGATGAAAATACAAAATTAGTAGCTTTTCAGCATGCTTCGAATGCTATTGGTACCAAACATGATGTTCCTGCGATAATCCGGACAATTAAATCGCAAAATCCGCGATGTCTGGTTTTCATTGATGGTGCCCAAGGGGCCGGTCATATGCCAGTTGATGTTAAAGCATTAGACTGTGACTTCTATTCTTTTTCAGGACATAAAGGTCCTCTAGGACCTCCCGGGTGTGGTGGTCTTTATGTTCGTGATGAACTGCTGCAGCGAATGGCACCAGCCGAAGTGGGGGGAGGGGCAATTGCATCTGTAACCGCGGAGGATTATATGCTTCGTAGTGACCATCGGGCTCGTCGATGGGATGCAGGAACCCCCAACATCATTGGACTCATTGCACTCGGTGCTGCTGTTAAGTATCTTAATCGGATTGGCATCGACCGCGTGGAAGAGCATGAACACAAGCTAACCAAACATCTTCTAGACGAGATACGTGAGATCCCCCACGTCCATGTGTATGGTCCCAAGGAGGATATGACTTGGAAGGTAGGGGCAGTTTGCTTTAACATCGAAGGCTGGGTATCTCATGATGTAAGTCTTGCTTTAGATTCCCAATGGAAAATTCTAACTCGAGCAGGACATCATTGCTGTCAACCCTTCATGCGACTTCTCGGTGTGTTAGACCACTATAATGGTAATGTGCGAGCTAGTTTTCATTACTTTAATCTTGTCGAAGAAATCGATACTCTTATCGAAGCTATTAAGACTCTAGCGGGCTAGCCTTTACGGGGGTGGCATTCTCTACACACCGGACAATCCTCATGACGGGCAATGGGGAATTGGTCAAAGCGGAGATTATTGAGATCAATAAAGAGAAGGTGTCCCGCAAGTCGCGGAGGTAATCCTAGAATAATATGTAATGCTTCATGGACTTGGATATTCGCAACGACGCCCAACAATGTGGGATAGACACCAATTGTTTCGCATGTGGGTTGTTGGGAGTCATCAACTCCTCCATAAACACATTCTAAACAAGCGGTTTTTCCTGGAAGTATCGTTGTAAGGTTACCTGTTGCCCCTAGGGCTCCAGCAAAGACATATGGTATTCCAAGTCGACAGCAAGCCTCGTTTAAAATGTAGCGTGGAGAAAACCGGTCTAGCCCATCAACGACTAAATCCATATCTTGAATTAGCTTATCGACTGTTTCTTCGGTGAGTTGGGTTTCAGTGGGTTCAATGGTCACATCAGGATTTAGAGTGCCTAAGCGACGTGCGGCAAGGTGAACCTTTGGTTTGTCAAGGTCGGTTTCCCGATAGAGAAATTGGCGTTGGAGATTTGATGCAGCAACGACATCCGGGTCAACAATTCTCAGATGGCGGATTCCAAGTGTTACTAGCTTAGTTGATGAAATGCTACCCAATCCGCCGATACCAGCAACTACAACCTTGGCGTTCCGGATTTTCTGAAACCCTTTTTCACCTACATCTCTAAGCACAACAAATCGTGAGTAGCGGTTTGGAATTTTTGGCATGAGTGCCTCTCCAAGCGGGGCTAGAGGGCTGCCTTCTGTTTTGCTTCTTCAAAAAGTTGTCGACCCTTACTTGTTACCTCAATGTTTGCTGAGGGAAGTCCACGACCCGCTGTCCGATGAATGGACACAAGTTCCTCTTCTTGAAGGTCTAGGAAGAATTTGTCAAGCCAGGCAGCTAATGAAACTCCCAATGATGGACTGAATCCAAGCTCTTTTGCTGATACATTATACTTGCCTTCAACAATTTTTGTTGCAAAGGCTGTTAGGACAATATAGTGCTGGTCCTTTTTAAGAAGGATATCTTGTATTTGGCTCCGTGCTTCTAAAGCGTTCAGTCGGTCACGCACTTCAGCAAACCGGGCGTATTCCTCCTTCATTTTCTCGAGTTCAGCCCGGGCATCTTCAAGCTCCTTCTCAAGGTCACTCTTTTCCTTACTGAGACTATCGCGATCGTGGGTTACAGCTTTCAATCCTTTTTGCTCTTCTTCTAATTCAGCAATTTTGGCTTCCTGAGTTTCTTTCAGTGAGGTCATTTCTTTTAGTTGAGCCTCAAGATCGGCTATCTGTTTGTTCGCCTTCATAGTTTCAGCCTTAGCGGTTTCTAACTCCTGTTGTATTTCAGCTACTTTCGAAGTCTCAACTTCCGCCTCCGCTTTCACTGCCTCAAGTTGGGTAACCGATTCCTTGAGCTCCACAACTTCCTTCTCAACCGTCTTGAGCTTGGTTTCAGCAGTTTGCAGTTTTTCTTCCTTTTCCTGTAATCGTTGCTCAAGGGCTGCTTTGGCTTCTTTAGCCTGTTCGAGTTCTGTGGATAATGCTTTGAGTTGGTCTTCTAGTTTCTTCTTCTCCGCTGTTGCAGCCGTAGCCGCTGTTGCGGCCGCAGCCGTTGCTGCTGCTAGTTTTGCATTTGTTTCATCAAGCTGGTGAACTGCAATATCCCGTTCACTCAGTGCCTTCTTACTATCCTCTTGAAGCTTCAGCAGTTCCGCTTCTGATTTCTTCAAGGATTCTGATAGTTGTTTATTCGTTTCTTGAAGTTTATCAATCCGTCTTGCATCTCGGGTTGACCGTGACTGCATTTGTTTCTCTAAATCAGCGATCTTGACACGGGCGTCAGCTAATTCCTTCTCAAGCTCTTCACGAGTTTTCTGTGATGCAGCGATTTCTTCTTGTAACCGTTTTCGAAGCTCTTCTCGCTCTGATTCCGTCATAGAGGCTAATGCGCTTAGTTCATCAGCTGCCCCAGACAATCCCGCTTTTGCTTGAGTTATTTCTTCAATTTTTGCACGGGCTTGCTCATTAAAGCGTTTGGACTCTGAAGTTACACCTTCTCGGACATCATTAACAATTGGTCCGCTCAAACGTCCGAAGCCAATCTGTTCCATGCGCTGTTCAACTCTGTCCGCAATCATCATTAGGCTGCGCTGAAGATCTCGCACAAGCACGTCGAATGCATCAACTAGGTTAGTGGTGAGGACTTCGATTTGGCGTTTGAGTTCTTCTGAACGTTGAGCTTTATCTGGAGCTTCTTGCGTCATTTAAGCCACCATAATTTAGAGAAACCCTTCTAACCCTTAGTTGAGCTACCGAACCTAGATAAGGTTTGCTACGCATACGAAAAATATCAGTGAATTCCTGAAACCTACGCAGTCGCTCTCAAAACTATGCGACCGCAGCTTTTATAGGTGGGCTCAATATCGAATCGATAATCCAATAAGTAGCTGAGTACAATGGAAATCGAAGATGTTATAGCAGTCTTACGGCGCGTTTTAGACCCTGAACATCCCGTTAATGTCGTCGAAATGGGCCTAGTCAAAGCAGAAGATGTCACTATCACTGGTAATGAAATACTTATCCAATTCTCCCCTACAGTTCCCCAGTGTCCTATGGGTGCTGTAATTGGTATTGTTATTCGAAAAGCTTTGAAAGATGAATTTCCCGAGAGTAAAGTGTCTGTTCAGGTAAAGCCAGGAACGCATATGCGTGAGGACGCCTGCAATACCATGATTAACAATGATGATCAATACAACTCAGCCATCGAGAAGCTCAATGCATCTGGAGCTCTTGACCGGCTAATTCTCAAAGAATAACTACTCGGTTTTATCCGCAGATTTTTAATCGCTCGTTCAGCCTTTGAATGACCGTAGATGATATTTGGTGACTTTGTTTTTTCCGCAAAGCCCTTCTTCACTTTCACGCGAGTTAATATAGTTTTAAGAATCACCAAATCAAGGTTTATTGGCTGGGTAGGCGTATTTACATTGCAACGGACTATGTATAATAAGGAACCAGAATCGGTAACGGTTCCAAAGAACATGCTTGAGGAGTTCATCAAAGCAGAGGATTTTGTAACCAAGTATTTCGATACTTCCCGTCGGCTTCCTAAAGAAGGGAAATTTCTCATAGGAAATCAACGATACGTCGCTCTTCCAGCTGAATTTATTACGGCGATGCGGGAACGCATTGCAATTTCAGGCAGTGGTGAGCTCGCTGATCTTATAATCTATGAAGTTGCTAAGTCCTTTGGACAGCTGGATGCACGTGATTATCAGCAACGAATGAATGTTCAAGACCCTGTCGGAATGCTTTCTGCTGGTCCCATCCAATTCAGTTTCCGTGGATTCGCACATGTCAATATCTTCCCGATTAGCAATCCATCCCCCGATGAGAAATATCTCCTTGTATATGACCATCTTAACTCCTTTGAAGTCGAAGCTTCCGTAAAGAAAGCTGAGATTACCAAATCACCACGCTGTTTCTTCAATGCCGGTTATTCGGCTGGATGGTGCGAGGAAAGTTTTGGTATCCCCCTCCAAGCTAGAGAAATTACTTGTAGGGCAATGGGTGATACCTCCTGTCGATTTGTGATGGCTCACAAAAACCATATTTTAAAGCACATCACGACAGAAGAAATCGAGAAATACAAATCCCTCTAACTGCTTTCTTCAAAGACCTTGACTTTGCTGGAAACAGAAGTCTTTTTCAGCAAGTCACTAAAGCTTCGCTAGAGCTGATACAATGAGCATCCTCACTAAGTCAACTTCATTCCTGCTACTCAGTTGTTTTCTGCTCATTCTTGCTCCTTTTCCTCAGCTATTTCACCCTAATATATTTGAATCTTCTCTGAGTTCAGAAGCTCAACCATCATCTTTTCCCTTTCATACGAAAGTTATTAATCGGGTGAAAAGCCTTGGAACGATTCCATGGTTTTGGGACCAATATGCTAGTGCTCCAGGTCCTCTCGCGGGAGATGATGTTATTCGTTGGGGACCGAGTCTTGGTCCATACCATAATTATTCAGAGGTCCTCGACCATATCTATGATCGGCTTACGGATTTCCCTGACCTACTCCGCATATTCAAGATCGGCGTGAGTTACAATGGCCTTTCTATCCCATGTGTTGCACTAACCGCTCCGGGCGATGCATCCAATCGCCAGGGGTTTTTAATCGTGGCTCATCATCACGGGCGGGAAGCAATCACAGTTGAACACGTGCTCTATCTTCTAGATTTTTTACTTGCAAACTCTACCCAGCCTGAGGTTCAACGCATTTTAAACCACTTTGTATTCTATCTGATTCCTACTTTGAATCCTGACGTGCTTGGGATGTTGCATATCAATCCATGGCAGCGGAAGAATCTACATCCTACTGACGAAGATGGTGATGGCTTGGCAGATGAATGGGAAGTGCAAGATGTCAACGGAGATTACATTGTAGATTTTTATGAAGAAGATGAATCCTACTATACCTACGAAGGTCTGGATTTAGATGGTGATGGCGATACTGGCGAGGATTTACCTGGTGGGGTTGATCTGAATCGCAACTATCCTGTAGCCTTCACAGGCGGGGAGAATGATCCACGTAGTGTCGTTTACCATGGAACAGCTCCGTTTAGTGAACCTGAAACCCAAGCCATGTTGAATTTCACACTTAAACATTATCAGCAGTTGGTCTTCGGAGTGTCACTGCATAGTGGAGTAAGTGTGCTCTTGACTCCTTGGAGTTATACGAGCGAACCGAGTGAATTTGAGCCGTTTTTTGCTAACCTTGGGGCTGCAGTAGAGGAAGCCTCGGGATACGATTGGTGGAGTGCTACTCAATTATACCCCTCCTTTGGCACCTGGGATGACTGGCTATTTGGTGGTTATGGCATCCCTGCAGTGACTCTGGAAACATATGGCAATGAATCAGCTTGGGGGCACAGTATCTGGGATTATTTCAACCCAAGTGCTGATCAAGTCTTATCGATCTGTTATCGTGTACGGGATGCGATTTTCGCCATGACTGCCACACTTATGGATGAACCTGGAGAAGCGGTCATCGTAGTTCCAGGCGTTGTTTCAAGTGTTATCTCCACTCATGTTTCAGTGTATATTGATGCTAGTGCAAGTGGATTTCAAACGCTGTTACTGGAGTATCGATACAATCCTGAGCAGAATCACAATTGGGTAGGGCTTCCGTTAGTCTATCGTGAAGGAAATCGATATGAAGCATTTGTCCCAGCTTCTGCTCTGGGCGGTATAGTTGAACTGCACGTGTACGGATACGATTTTGCTGGACATGTGATTTATTCAGATTCGATATTCTATTCGATTTCACCTTTCATATTTGCGGGACTTGTCATTACAATCGTTTTGCTAATAGTTGTAATCGGAGTGGCTATTTGGGTGATTATTCGCCGACGCCGTCACCAACGAACATAGATAAACACGAAAGTAAGCCTTTTGGGTAAGGTCTAGCTAAGAGGGTTCACCGTTTGTTTTCAACGGAGACGACACCTATGCCAAAAGAAACCGATCAATTAATTGCGGTAATCGATCTTGGCACGACTGGGAATCGATCCGTATTATTTAATCTGAAAGGTCAAGAAGTTGCCAAGGCATACCGTGAGTTCCCAACTATTACCGATGAACCGGAACAAGCAGAACAGGATACGCAGGATTGGTGGCAAACGACCAAAGAAACGATGTACGAGGTGACTAACCGACGAGGAATTGATCCCAAGAACATTGTTGCGGCTTCTGTGGTAACTCAACGTGCAACGCTGGTTCCTCTTGACAAGGAAGGGGACCCACTAGCACCTGCCATTACTTGGATGGATATGCGAATTTCCCCCTCAGCAGAGCAATTTGAAGAAATTGTCAAACAACGAATAAGTCTCCGCCGCGCCCTTTGGTTCAAAGATGTGGTTCCTGAGATATTCAAAAAGACATGGAAATTTGCTACACCTGATGCTTTCCTTTATAATCGGCTAACTGGCAATCTTGGATCAGATTTAACGAATCATGGGTTTGGTCTTCTTAACCTTGAAACTCTAACTCTTGATGAAAAGTTAGGTGAGGAACTTCAGCTACCAATTTCGTTATGGCCCGACTTGCTTCACTCAGGAACTATTATCGGGGAAATAACTAAAACAGCTGAACAGGAAACTGGTCTCTTAGCAGGAACTCCTGTCATCGTTGGCGGAGGAGACCAACAATGTTCAGTTCTCGGGTTAGGCGTCTTGAAATCCGGTGATGCTAAACTCAGCCTCGGCACCGGATCGTTCATTGTCACCCCAGTTGAGAAAATTCTCAAAGACCCTCTGGGTGTGCTGTTCAGCCATCCCCATGTCCTACCAAACCAACTGGTTCTCGAAGGAGCTCTTCCTGGAACTGGAACTATTCTTCGCTGGTTCCGAGATGAATTTGGACATGTTGAGTGCGCTGTTGCTGAACGGCTCGGACGAGATCCCTATGACTATATTATCGCTGAGGCAGCCCAGGCACCCCCTGGCTGCGATGGAGTCAGTGTTTTCCCATTCTTCACGTGGAGTATGGGGAAAATCCAAGGTTTAGGTTTTCAGCACACACGTGCTCATATTGCTCGGGCAATCTTAGAAAGTGTAGCCTATGCAATTCGTTTTCTAATTGATACAATGTTTTCAGTAGGTGTGAAAATCAATGAGCTCCGTTTAGATGGGGGTGGTGCGCGGTCTGCACTCTGGCGACAAATCCAAAGTGATGTCTCTGGTAAGCCGGCTTTGTATACCCGCGTGGATGAAGGTACTGCGTTAGGAGCTGCAATTCTTGCTGCAGTTGGGCTCGATTTGTATGCATCTCCCGAACAGGCCGTCAAGGCAATGGTTAATGAGCGAGAAAAGCACACACCTAACCAAAAAAATTCCGATGCCTACAGTAAGGGGTATTCTCAGTTTCAACAAACTGTGATGAATAATATCCAAGAACTACTCAAACATGTCTAAACTAAACGGGTGAAATTAATGGATGCAATGGAAGCGATTGTAACTCGAAAATCTATTCGAGCATTTACTGATCAGGAAGTTACCGATGACCAAATCCAAGCTCTCCTTCAAGCGATGGTCGCTAGTCCCAGTGCAGGCAACAGACAGCCTTGGCGGATTTACGTGGTTCGTGATGTCTCAATCAAAAAGAAACTCGCCATCGGGGCCTATGATCAACAATTCATTATCAAAGCCCCTGTAGTCTTTGTGGTATGTCGCGTTCCTGATGAGTCAGGCGCCCGATACAAAGACCGTGGTCGAGACTTCTACTCAATTCAGGACACTGCTGCTATGACTCAGAATCTCTTGCTTGCAGCGCATAGTATGGGGCTGGGGGGGTGCTGGGTTGGTGCCTTTAATGATAGGGCAATTGGAACAGCAATTGAGTGTCCTTCAGGAGTATTACCTGTATCGATTATTCCGGTGGGCTATCCGGCTGAATCACCACAAGCTCGACCACGCCGACCAATTGCTTCGATAGTTCATTTTGTTATTTAAAATGCCAATCCTCTACATTTGCTTCTGTAGGATTAGGAGTATGCAGAGTGGATAGACCCAGATAATGGCTGTTACAGCTGAAATAATTTCAGGAATAGCAACACCTGTGAAAGGTAGAAGGTTCAGATAATAGAAGACCCAGATTAGTGCACTAACCAAAGCGAGAATGAACGCCATCAGACCGATCAATCGAAGATGTTTTTCCTGCATCAATCGAACACCATAGATCATTCCTGCAACCAACAAAGTTGTAAAGAATCCCAAAGAAACGAGGAAATGGGTAAATCCAAAACCTTCATGGAACACACCAATAGCGACTAAGAAAAATTGGGCAATTGTCAACAGAATCGCTGCAATAATCCCAATTACGGAGCCTTCGAAAACTTGGTGACGAATCAACCAAAAGGTCAATACCAGAGTGAAGAGACCAGCAAGGATTAGACCTGTATTGAATATAGGTGCAGCAGTGTTTACGCCAGGGGTTCCGTTTGAACCTCCTAGCATCCACGGGTGACCTAAATCACTCAAGGCGTTTGTCAACCAGTTAAACCAAGGGGATACGAGAATTGCGGCAGCAATTCCTATCAGGGCAATAAGGGGACCAATTATCCCGCAGAAGCCTGCGAAGCGTGTGGAAATAAGAAATTCTAACACAGGGTGTAATTCTTTTTGCTCCTCTTTTTCTGTCATGATAAAGTACCTTCAAAGGATCTAGTTATACCCGATTTGGCGTAAAGATAATGATAAGCCTTGCGCCCTCTAAATTCTGAAGAAATCACATATCGTAGCCAAACCGAGGCAATCGGATAGAGACTGCAAGAATAAAGACATATCCTAAAAGAGCAAGCATAATTTTGGAAATTGCAGCAATGGAATATTTCTTTACACTAGTATGTCTCTTTTATTTTTGGATGAATGGTTTTAGTTCATCAGGTAATGATTCACCAATAGCTTGAAACTCTGCTGCTAAGGTTTTCATGAATGTTACTAACAGATTGTGTCTCGGTACCGCAAGCTCCTTTCCTGTCTTGGTAGATATACGATTTGTGAGTTTCAGCAATTTTCGGTCTATATGTTCAATGGTCCCATGAAGCCCTCGTTTTTGCACAAGGCTCTCTGCAATGGTTCTAGCCAATCCCAGTGCACCCATGGCGTCAAGCTTATCTGCGTCACTAAGGATTTCCCCCTCAAGAGACTCGGGTGGTTTGTTTTCGCTGAATCGATGGGTCCGAATCGCTTTTGCCACTTGGGACAATTTCGTCTTTGGAAAAGCTGTGGTCGCTAAAAAGGCTACAGCCATATTCGCTCCAACCTCGGCATGAGATGCACCTGTAACCTCTTCTTCTGGTCGACCAATATCATGGAGTAATGCTGCCGCCTCGAGAACCTCTAAATCTGCTCCTTCTTTTTGTCCGATCAGCAAGCTCAGTTGACGTACTCGTAATGTGTGTTCATAGGAATGAGCTCCACGTTTACCTAAACGTATCGCATTGTAAGCGAATTCTTCGATTGCACCCACAAGTCTATGGTCCATAACGATTCACCGAAATCATAGGATCTAATTTCATACCTCTCAAAGAATGGGATAAATAATTAGCCCAATCACGAGTTTGAAGAACTCACAGGAATACGTTGTTCCTGGAAACTAGACGTAAACTATAAGGGCTTAATCTTAGCGAGGATAGTTACACGCTTTCATGGATGTTGAAACAAAATGGCTTTAATCGGGTTTATTCTACTTTTAATCGGGGGTCTATTACTAATCTACTCGGGGCAATCCATTGCTTTGGACCCCCTTTACGCGACATTCCTAAAAGACTTCATTAACGCAATTTTAGGACCCCCATTGGGAGACCAAATTGTCGGGGCTTTAATCATCATCACTAGCTTAGGGGGTATCCTTGTCATCATCGGATCAATCCTTTGGTACGCTGCCGGATCAGGCATTTTTGCGATAATCGGTCGCATTATAGTTTCACTCGCTACCTTTTCGGCTTTCTTCTATGTGGCAATGGAGCTTCTAAACGCCTTTGCCCTCGGTATCTTCAGTCAACCTATCGATGTCATCTTAGCTTATTTCTTGGGTCTGGGAATTGGATTCGCCAGCGTCATCATGATACTCGTTGGGAACTTTATTGGAGCTGGACGCAAGAAGAAAGAACCCGCCTCATATGAAGATACAAGTGAGGCCTAATCACGTCTTTAAGACCTAATCCTCCTTCCTATCATGTTTCAGAGTCTCCGGTACGATGAGTAAGACGATTAGGAACGCAATGACATTCATCAGAAGGGCAAAGACCAAATTCCCTCTTAGGGTGAAGAAGATGAATTGGACCAATGCACCTCCTATAATAGGTCCAAATGCCGTCCCAATCGAATTTGCAGTAGCAATTGTGGACATTGCGCGCCCTCTCCGTGCAACCTTACTCAAATCAGCGGCAGCTGCATAACTTGCTGTAGAAATGAGTGGATACAGGGGAATGAACCATAACAGCATTGCGATAAAAGGGTCAAAGACAAACAGATAGATCAGCATAAAGAAGGCGTATCCAGCAAATCCTAAGAGAATAACTGGTTTTCGACCAACCCGGTCACTGCCATATCCCGCAGCAAGTGTTACGCCCAATCCGAAAAGTGACGCAAAGCCGTTCGCAATACCAATCATTAGGGGCGTTCCGCCAATTTCTGATACTAAGTAGACTCCAAAGAAATAAGCAAATCCGTTTACTCCAAGGCTGCTAATGGCGACGGCTGCTGCTAAAACTAAGGGAATCCAGGTTAGAGGTTTCCACCAAGAGCGGGGACCAATTTCCGCTTCCGCTAGCGCTTCGCCTGATTTTGAAGAGATAGTTGTATTGGGGATTTCTCGTACGATAATCCAAATCGTCAATGCTCCAGCGATAAATGCAAACCCGCCTAACAAGAATAGCCCAGACATGCCAATAAGAGTGAAGAGAAACCCTCCGGTGAACGCTCCCACAGACCATCCAACACTACTTGTCGCTAGCAATAATCCCACGGCGCCACCTTTGAAGGTTCGCGCTTCTGTGAGATAGGCATTCGCCATCGGAACTGTCGCTAGTGAGAAAAGGTACGCAGCACAGGTAACGAGTAGAAACGTGAAGCTATCTTGGATAAAGATATACAGGAAGAAACTGATAGCCTGAGCAAAGAATCCAACGATGATGATAGGAAGACGGCGATGCCATCGATCTGAGAGTGCACCCCAAAAATACACACCTAGTAAACCAAAGAGAACGGGGAGTCCACCGATGAGCCCGATTTGTAAAAAGGCAGTTTCACCGATTCCTGCGAAAAGGTATAAACTACCATATTGCCAAAAAATCGAAGCTGCAAAATGGTAAAGTGAAAAGCCAAGCAAAATCCCCCAGACGTAATGTTGAGGAACCTTAGTGTCTACCAATGAGCCACTTTCCTCTTTGTGAAAAACCATGCGCAGTCATGCTAGTATCCAATTCAAAAAGCTATGCCTATCGAACCTTTCTCTTCTTCTGTTCCGACTTCCAATGGTTTTTTATGATACAACCAAAGCCAACAAGGTGTGATTGCAATCAAAAGCAAACAACCTGCTGGTCTTCCACCGGTTCCTCTTGCCACGCCTCAACATATTCAAGTTTTTCGACAGGCAATTCTAAGGTGGTATAAGAAACATGGTCGCGACCTCCCCTGGCGGCATACCCGTGATCCATATCGAATCCTTGTCTCGGAAATCATGCTTCATCAAACCCAGGTCGATCGTGTGATCCCCAAATACCGCGAATTCCTCTCAGCATATCCCACATTTGAAGCCCTTGCTAAAGCCCCTCTGGAAGAAGTTCAACAACTCTGGCGCCCATTAGGATATAATTTCCGACCAGGACGGCTTCACAAAATCGCCCAACATATCGTAATTAATCTTAATGGCCAATTACCTGACACACTCAAAGAACTAATAACATTACCAGGAATCGGACGTTATACAGCTGGTGCAATCCTAAGTTTCGCTTTTCACAAAGATGCACCGATTCTTGATACCAATGCCCAACGAGTCCTCAAACGCTTTTTTGCTATTCCAGGCGATCCATTCCGGGTACCAACCAAACACCAACTCTGGAACCTGGCTCAGGAAGTGATTCCTTCTGGTAAAGGCTATATTTTCAATCAGGGCTTATTAGACTTTGGTGCCCTCCAATGCCCTGCCCGTGCCCCACATTGCCCCACATGTCTTTTACTTCAAAGTTGTCCATATTATAAAACACAGAGCAAGATTACTTAGCTGTTCTTTTTGGGGTAATTGATGAACAGTATCCCCATAATGACCAACGCTAAACCGATAATGAAAGTAGGGTAGATGGGTTCATGAAGTAACAGAACCGAGAAGAGTGTGCCAAAGACGGGGACTAGAGCAATAAAGACTGCAGATTTACTAGCACCCAGGTTTTTAATTCCGAGGAAGTAGAAAAGAAATCCCAACACAGTAACGAAGGTTCCCATATAAAGAATGTTCACCCAGAAGGTCAAGTCCACCATTAGTGGAAGGGCCCAAAATTGTTCTAATATAGCTCCAATGAAAAATATGAGAGTCCCAAAGAAGATCCCCATTGCGGTTGTTTCAAGCGAGGTCCAATTCTTCATGATTTTTTTACCGAGGATGGAATACAGGCCCCAGGTGAACATAGCGCAAATAAGAATGAGATTCCCTACCAAATATTCAAATTGAAATGCAAGCAAGGCTTGAATACCCACTACAAAAACAATTCCAAGAAAGCTAAACAGATATCCCGTATATCTCCACTTAGGTATTAGGCGTTCTGATAGAAGAAGGAAGGCTAGTAGACTGACAGTTACCGGACTGATACCCGCGATAATTGATCCTTGAGCTGCTGTTGTGAACTGCATGCTAATGAGGAAGAGTATGCCATACCCAAAGATTCCAATCAGTCCCAGCACAAAGAAAAGCCCGAAATCACGGACCGTGTAAGTTTTCATTGAATGTCGTTGGGTAGCAAACATCAAGGGGAGGAAAATCAGGCTGGCTGTAAAGAAGCGAAAGAAACCCACGGTCATGGGCGGAGCTACAGTAACAACGATTTGAGCTGAGACCCAGCTAGCACCCCAGAAAATCATCGCTAGAATAAGCAGAATGTAGTACTTCATGATACTGAAATTCAATTGAGGGCGGCTCCTCGAAGTGAAGCCCCCTTCATCTTGTGGGCTAAAAATGAATGGATTCGACAACCTACTTGTTAAAAAGGGTAGTTTGATACGAGCTAAGTCTATGCCTTGGCTGCGAGATGACCGTACTCCGTTGCATCCATGGACGGCCGGGATGCTTCTCTAACGTAAAGGTGTCGGTGGTGTTTTGGCGCTGATGGTGGATGAGCACGTGAAACCGATGGCGCGCCGCTTGGCCGATTCGGAGGGGCGGCTTTGACTGGCGCGTGGGAGCATCGGCACTGGCTACAACGGCCACTTGATGGGTAAAAGCGAGTTGCTTGAGGTGGGCAGCAAGCTGGGCACGGCGGAAGATACGGGGGTCGGCGACGGAGTCCAGTGTTGCCGATGTGTTTATGTCACCTTCCTCTTCTTGGACGAGGTGTGTAAGCCCGTTGACGAACAGAATCGGGGCATCGAGTCCATGAATGGTATTGGGTGCTTCGTCGAGGAGTGATAGCAATTGGTCTGTGGTAAAGGCACGCGCGATGTGAA
>JABXGX010000213.1 GCA_016550405.1 archaeon
AAAACCGCAGAGGCTTTTGGCAAAGCGGGTTTCTAAAGAAAGAACTAAAAGTTCGCTGACAACGGTCGTAATTGAAGCAGCAAGTTGAGAAAAGACGCTATTTGGTGAAATTACGGTGGCACGACGTACATGGACAATAGTCACCCTCATCGTCGTCCTCATCCTACCTATTCTAGTAGGTCTTCCATCTCACCAAATTCCGTTAGCAGCAGACAAGATTGAATCTCCAGAGGCTTCACCTCCTCCACCTTATGGTGTTTATTCTGTAGGAACCTATGGAGGAACAGGGAGTTCAACTAATATTGTTGCCAATTACAACAAAACACTCTCAGTGAGTACTCTCACAAATGATACGAACGACCTTACAGTAGACATGGCAGTTGACTGGAGTTCGTATATTATTGTTAATTTCACTAATATCATAGCGAGCCCCCTTCTCTTGGATATCGAGACAAATGAGAGTGCCAGCGAATCCCGGGATGACTTACCCTGTGCTATGAGTTTCCGGGTCACAAATTCCTGCTACTTGTATAGTATCATGGTTAAGCTCTATGCGAGTATGGGAAATCTGAGAGATGGTTTTGATCTGTGGATTGAAATTTACAACGCTTCCAATGACGCAGGTCGACC
Organism: archaeon; assembly: GCA_016550405.1. The sequence continues at coordinate 631 of JABXGX010000213.1, forward strand.
GAAACCTGAAGCTGTTGGGATTTCTTCTGTGGTTTTTCTTGATTTAGGTGATGCTGATTCTTCTTTTGACGGTTGGCAAAACGTGTCTTGGGGTGGAGGCGTTTTTCTAAATACGTCTGAGACGTATAATAACTACTTCTTTGCCGTTGCCACACCGTGGTCAGGGGCATTTCCGGAATGGAAATGGCGTCTTGATTCAGAAACAGGTGATAACGGATATGCCTGGCGAAGTGCTCCTTGGGCTGAACACATGGGAATAGATTACTTCCTTAATGTATCCGTTGTTCCTATGACATTCACTCCTGCTCCTTCTCAAATTAACATGCAAGTCAACGCGACCAGTGTTCAAGATGGAGTGGCAAACGATGGTTGGTGGGAACGGAGTTTAACTCCAAGCACCAAATCGATGCTATTTGATATCAGCACTACTTGGCCTGTTAGCCTAAGTTACACGTACATAAGTAGGTTTTCAAGGACCTTTAGCGGAACAACTGAGTTCCTTGCCTCTTCGCAGTTTGATACAACAAACTGGAATATCACTACATCCCTTTCATTTCCTAGTATTAATGCAGATGCAAATAGCCGCACACTAAACTTTTCGATACCCAGTTACTGGGAGATACAAACCCTCTTAAACGGGTCACTTCCGGTTCCATTCTCGCGATTCGAAGATAACAGTACTAGCCCTGGTCAGCCTGGTTGGCTCTTCCTTGACGAACCCAGTGGAGCCGGAAATGGAACCACGTGGCGCGTTATATCCTTTGATACAAATTATGTTCAAACACCGTTCATCCGTCGGGGTGGGCTCGATGTGACCGGGCAAGAAGTAAACATCAATGACTCCCTCACAGTTTCAGCTCAGCTGTCAACCTTTGCTAATGGAATTGGGCGATTAAACCCCTATGACGAGTTGGGAGTATCCCTGAATCAATGGCTTCTGGCTCCTGATGGGGGTGGATTGCTAGCCTTCCCAGCTTTCACACCAACCTCTTATGCCATAACAAATGTCACAATGCGATGTGAAGTGGTTTGGAATAATAGTCTTCATGCGGGTGTTAGAGTAAGCACCGTTGACCTCGTGTATCCCACGACATTAACTGGTAATCCCGATTCCTACTTTAGCCTTATCGAGGATAACGTCAATATCAGCGTTTATTATTATGACACCGAAAACTCTGTGGGCATTCCAAATGCTATGGTGAATGTGACCTTCAGCGGGTCGACATATTTACTCGGGGATGTTGGAGGAGGATATTATGAAAGCACCATCGATACTGGAACAATGGGATTAAGTCGGGGTATTCATGTCGGTCTAGCAATGGCGGATAGACCAGGATATTCGCCTTCCACGATTCCGGTAACTCTTACTTTGTGGTCGAAGACCCAGCTGGTTGCGAATTGGACGACCCTTACAATCAATTACACTGAAAGTGTGGCAATTGAGGTTAATTACTCGATTTTTACACCACTCGGTGAGGGGGGGATCACTGGAGCCTTGGTAAACATTTCGGGTCCAGGGTATTTCTATTGGCTCTCCGAAGAGGTGGGTGGTAACTATTCCATTGTCGTCGATGGCCCTGAACTTGGTGTGGGTACTCATAATCTTGTGATTAACGCTTCGAAACCTGGTATGTTTATTCAAGAAAATTCTCTTTTAATTACCCTAACTGTTGAAGGTGAGCCCACAAACATAACAGGCAGTGCCCCGCTGAGTATCGATGGTGGTGAACCGTTTAACGTCTCTATCACCTATCGGAAGCAATCAGACGGAACAGGGATTTTAGGAGCCAACATAACTTGTTTACTTGATGATTCACCATTCGCTGGATTTACTGTATATGACTTGCTAAACGGCACGTACCACGTCGGATTTATTCTAAATGTGAGTGGGAGCCCAGCGACCGTTAATATTACACTAACAGCAGCTCTGAGTGGATACAATAACGCCGTTTATGATACCCTCATTGATGTGCTAATTCGTCCAACCAATCTATCTGTCCAAGTCCTCTCAGCTTCTCCCATTGTGTATGATTCACTGTTTCAGATTCGTGTCACCTACCAAGACATGACCGCACAGGGCATAATTGGAGCGATCATCCAAGGAAACTGGTCAACAATTAACTTTGTTGATAACCTGGATGGGACCTATACGGTCAACTGTATTACAACAGGTGCCATTGCAGGTTCATGGACCATTAGCTTCAATATTAGTGCCCTCAACTATGAGATTGAATACTTCAGTGAAAGCTTTGACCTGGTATGGGCAACATCGCTAACCCCCCAAAATGGAGATTATTCTCCCAGCGAATTTGAAAACGAAACATTGGTCCTTGATGTGCTGTTTTGGGACACGAGTAATAACCTAGCTATCAATGGTGCGACGGTTTGGGCAATCTTTCAGAGCAATCCCTATAGCATGGTCTCCATTGGTAGCGGAGTATACCGGCTTAGTTTGAATTTAACCCAAGTAACTCCGGCAACCTATTCCTTGACAATCTATGCGCAACGACCGCTCTATGAAAACCAAACCCTGATTTTAAGCTTGGAAGTGTTAGCAAAATTTGATACAATGTTGACTGTGACGTTGCCTCCGCCAAATAGTGTTGTCGAGGGGCGAGAAGTGGCGGTGACTGTTGGACTGACATTTACTAACACTACTCCGATTTCTGGTGCAGAAATTTGGCTGGATGTGTGGA
>JABXGX010000214.1 GCA_016550405.1 archaeon
TGATCCAAGACTTAACGCCAGCGCTGTTGAAAACAGGTAAATGGGAAGATCGTGACTTCCTTCCTTACAATCTCAGGGCACCTATCTCACCCCTTTATCCTGGAAAGAAACATCCTTACATTGAATTCATTGATCGGGTGCGACGAATTCTCATTGGCTTAGGGTTTGAAGAATCTCAGGGACCCCTTGTTGAACTCGAGTTCTGGAACAATGACGCTCTCTTCATGCCCCAGGATCATGTTGCTCGTGAAGTCCATGATTTATATCATGTTAAAACGCCTAAAGGTCCGGGTACAGTTCATAATCAAACAGCGTTTAAACAGGTAGCTAAAACCCATGAGGATGGCTGGATAACGGGATCCACTGGCTGGCAATACAAGTATAATTTCGAAATAGCTCAGCAGTTAGTGATGCGTAGTCAAACTACAGCGGTCTCTGTTCGCTACCTCATCGACCATAAGAAAGCTCCATTCCGCATGTTTAGTATTGATCGCAACTTTCGTCCTGAGAAATTTGATGCTACCCATTCTGCAGAATTCCATCAGTGTGAAGGTATTATTGGTGGAGAAGGACTTACACTCCGTGATCTAATGGGCTATCTTCGTGCGATCGCAGAAGGAGTTGGGATAAAAAAACTAAAATTCAAACCAGGGTTTTTCCCATTCACGGAACCTTCAATTGAAGGATTCATCCACATACCGGGATTAGGTTGGAAAGAGGCGTTGCCAGGAGGGATTTTTCGTCCTGAAGTCACAATCCCATTAGGTATCGACTTTCCGGTTCTTGCTTGGGGCATCGGTATTGATCGCCTAGCCATGGCTGCTCTTGGTATCAACGATATTCGTGAACTCGTAACTCGTGACTTGGGCTGGCTTCGGAGGGTTTCCTTAAGATTCTGATGAGGTGAAATAGATGAACGTAGAAGTACGTATTGCCGATCTGTTGAGTCTAATTGGGCAGAACCTTTCACTTGAGGAACTGGAAGAAAACTTGTTCCTGATAAAATGCGAGATTGATCGCTTAGATAATGGAATTGCCACTATTGAGGTTAATCCTGACCGAGTTGATATGCTCTCTACCGAAGGTATCGCACGCGCCCTCAAAGGGTTCTTAGAAATCGAAACGGGGGCACCAAAATTTCCGGTCAAGAGAACCAAATGGCAAGCTATTGTTGATAAATCAGTGGAGAAGGTTCGTCCATATCTCGCCTGTGGGATTGTGCGTGGGTTAACCCTTGATGATGATCTAATCGCTGAATTCATGCAACTCCAAGAGCGCCTTACTGGCACATTTGGACGAAATCGGAAACGTACAAGCATTGGGGTGTATGTCCTGGATCTCATAACACCACCGGTTCATTATCGAACAGCATCCCCTGATGCCATTCGTTTTGTGCCTTTGGAATTTCATGAAGAACTCACTGCAAAACAAATTCTGCAAGATCATCCCAAAGGTCAGGAATTTGGTGGTATTATCAAGGATTTTCCGCGTTATCCTGTTCTAGTAGATTCTGAAGAGAAGGTTCTCAGTTTGCCCCCTGTCATTAATAGTAATGACTTGGGTCGCTTACTAGTAACCACAAAAGACGTGTTCATTGAAGTTACAGGCACGCACAAGCAAACCACACTCCAATCTTTGAATATCATCATCACTGCTCTAGCGGAAA
>JABXGX010000215.1 GCA_016550405.1 archaeon
ATTACAAGAATGATTGCGCGTGGTATCTCATTTACAAGCGCTTGGAAAAACTGGGTCGTTTAGACTTGTTTCGAAAATACCGTGAACCTCGAGATTGGCGAGTTGCCCAATCACCACGAAAATTGGAAATCTAGGTGACGGTGAATAAAAATGGCCAAACGTGAAGCTTATAGCAAACTCATGGAAGAAATTAACACCGGTAAATTCGTTTACACTGGCGAACTTGAACCCGAAAAAATCGGTGACATGGAAGAAGTCATTGAAGGCGCAAAGAAACTTGTAGGACATGTCGTCGCAGCCAATGTAACCGATATTCCCCAAAGTTTTGCTTACATGAACTCCTTAGGTCCGTCTTATATGATTCAGGAAAAAGCCGGTCTTGAAGCGGTCTGCCAAATGACCTGCCGGGACCGAAATCGCCTAGCTATGTTTGCAGACCTCCTCGCAGCAGGGGCGCTCGGGATTGTGAATATTCTCGCTTTGACTGGTGACCATCCTAGCCTTGGTGATCAACCCGAAGCCAAACCTGTCTTTGATTTAGACTCAGCGAGCCTTACAGCTCTTATTCGGAAGATTACTGATGAAGGGGTCGACCTCAATGGACATGAAATCCATAACCCACCGAAATTCCATGTGGGAGTGGCTATCAACCCGGGGGCCGTTCCTTTAGAACCTGAAATCCTCAAACTTGAGCGTAAAGAATCAGTGGGTGCGGAATTCGCTCAAACCCAAGTCGTCTTTGAAATCGAAAAAGCAAAAGCATTCATGAAATCCATCAAACACATCAAGATCCCCACATTGATTGGAATCTTTCCTCTAAAGAGCTATAAGATAGGTAAGTGGATGGATGATTTTGTACCCGGCGTGACTATTCCACCCGATCTTCTTCAGCAATTAAAGGAACTTGGATCAATTGAAGATAAGCCGAAGCGTAAACAAAAGATCGCTGAAATGAATGTCGAGTATTTTGGTGAAGTCATCAAAGAACTTCGGAAGACAACTCAAGCGGCTGGGTGCCATATTATGGCTGTTAAGTGGGAGGAATTAATTCCCCCGCTCATCGAGGTTGCTGGCAAGTAGCTCTAATCAACTGAAACTTCATCAATATGAGCTCCATACGAAGTGAGCCATTCTTCAACATCTCTTTGCTTGTACCCACTTGATGGTGGAGCCAATAATGCCCATTTCTTTGCTTCCTCTCGTCCACTTGTCATGAGTTCCCAACTCACACTCAAACGACCAGAGGAATATAGAGTTAGAAACTTAGGAAACATCCGAGTTTTTATCCCAAGGCTTGAAAGCACCCGTCGCTCGCCTAGTAGGAGTTTTGGCGGATTGCCCAGAACCAGTTCGATAAGCTTCTTTATGTTTTCAATTAATAGCGTATTTTTTTTAGACTTTGACGCGTCTTTTAGCTTCCCCCATGTAAGTCTCATTTCATAGTGGGCGATACTATCTAACTTTTTATTATCAGGATTCTTGGTTGCTAAGTGAGTAAAAACTTCTTTCAATTGTCTTGGGATTTTAGATTTAAAGTTATAGAGCGTAGTTTTGTCACCGGCATCCAGTACGACACTTCGACCAATTCGAAATAGAGTTTTTGAACCATAAACTCCAAAACTACCATCTTCAGGGATTACTTCCTCGAGGTATGCACACTTTACACGAATGCTTCCATTTAATACTGTAGTTGGGAGGACAAACGATTGCAGAAATTTATCGCCTACGGGCATTCCCCATTTTTGCATAATTCGCCCCACTACCGCAGGAAATCGAAGAGTTGAAGCTTTGTCCTTATTTGTATACACCTTTGTGTCGATTTTACCTAAAGATGAACAAAAAAGATTCTTCACATATGCAATTCTCGAGGTTGATTCATCTGTATAACGAAGTATTCCGGAAGGTTCAAGTGATCCATCCGAGAGCATTACCGCTAGAGCCCGTGCACGAAATTCATGGAGTGCTTCACCAAGTGGAAAACGCGGATTATAAATGGAGCCATACCCTTGCGAACCGCGACCAATCCTTTCGATATTAATATCAGCAAGAGTGTGTCCTGTTACATTGAGAAGGAAGTGCAAAGAAGCGCCGTACAAATAGGGATGGTAAAAATGCAAAGCTTGAACTCTTGATGTTGAAGAATACAATTCTCTTGAATGATCTGTGAGTTGGCCGATTAGACGACTCACACTTTGCTTCTGAAGTAGTAGATGGCGACGAGCTGTTTCAACAAGATTACGTTTCTCGTTAGGTGATTGAAAATAGAAAAGCTCACGAGCGAATATGTTGAGCCAATTATCTGAATCTGTATCTTTCTCCCAAATATAGAGAATGCTATTTTCAATCCCAATTCGGAGCATCTTGCTGTTCCTGATAGTCGACAGATGGCATTGTATGTCATTTAAGTGATGTTGGATTTCATGGGCGATAGAGTAAAGCCATTTGGGTCCGTTTTTATGATAAGGGCGGAGTTCGGCAAACACGACAGTATCTTCGGAGGGGTGTGTAGCATGAAGTTGTCGAATGACAGTTGCGATTTGTTGGAGTCTTTGGGGAGAGTTTGTTGGGGTATCGTGGAGTTGCTTGAGAAGGATGTAGACTTTGGAAGGGTTGATGTGGTGCTGTAGAGCTTCTTGAGGGTAGGAATTGAGTACCCGTTGGTAGGCAGTGTCGAGTTTGTTGATGCTGAGTTGGAGGCGGGGGATTTTGTTGAGGTAGAGCCAGCTGCGGACGGTTTCATGGGGAAGACGGAGGGTTTGGGTGAGTTGGTGGAGGGATCGTGTGGGGAGGGCGTTGTGTTGGTAGGCGTGGGTGAGGATGTGGTACCAGATGGCGTGGGTGTAGCGGTGGGGGAATGTTGAGCGTTCTTGGAGGAAAGGGTGTTTGGCGAGCTGGGTTTCGACGAGAACCCAGGCGTATCGTCCATGATGGGTGAAGAGGGTGTGGGCGAGGGGGTTGGTGGCGTGTGTTTGGACGTAGTACCAACGTTGGGTGGGAGTGGTTAGGATGTGGGGTGTTGGTTCGATTTGATGGTTGGTCATCTATACATCATCTCGGATTGTGTTATTTAAGGATCTAAATTGAAAATCAAAGATCTAAAAGCGTGAATACTAAGAGAGAGAATGAAGAGGAGAAAGCAGCTTGCTAGCGGAACTGTTCAAAGAAAGGGAAGTACGTCGGGGCCTAGACATGAAGCTCAAAGAAATGTATGCTACAAAGTGAATCTAGCGGCAAAAAAAACAATATAGCTTTCTTATAAATTAATTTCAAAGAATGTCTGGAACCATTTTCCCTTCTTCAATAATCTCTTTTAGTTTGGGTGATAATTCTTTTGCTAATTTTTTTAATAAGGTGCGTTGAGAATTAGCATCACTAATGAGAGTTTCAATGTTACGTTTTACCTTAATCAAATTGCTTAATGCCTGATTGTATCCTCTAATCCCACTGAATATCCGTTGCACCTCCTCATGAATCATAGGTTTCCAAATTTGGAGAATATTATCAAAATAACTTGGAGGCGAATCGAATTTTATTTGAAGGGATTTGAAATCTGAACCTTGTTCAATTTCAGAACCTAGACGCCTATTAAAGAGAAGTATTATTTTGTGAACTTTGACGAGTTGAGAGAGAAAGTGATTGATAAGCACTTCTCTTTCTGGCTCTAATTGTTCCCAATTTTCCAGAGTCTCTTCAATTGAGTCTCCCGCGTTTGGTGCTATCTTAAGTTCTCCGAAGGAAGTAGTAATAATTTTTTTTCCTCTTTTCGAAGTGACCTCATAGTTTAGACTAATATTAGCTACGCTAGAGCGAGATTTTACGGAATTATGCCATTGCCTGAGCATCTCACGTTCAGCTTCTAAAAAATAGGAAATTCCTTCATCCAAGGTGTCTCTAGTTTCTTTAAGAGAAAGAGCTGATACTGGTTTGATGTTAAAATCTGTTCTAAAGAATACGAAGCTCCCTGTAGGAACAATTATGGGAAAATTAGGAGAGAATAGGTAAGACCATCCTCCTGGATCGGTGATCCGTTCTTGGGGTTCCATTCTAGGTGCTAAGAAGGATATAGTCGGTTTTCTTAGTAATTTTGCAGGTTCTCCATTTTCGGCATAATCACTCCATATAGGTAGTACTTCTAGTATTAATTCTAGGTTTAAAATTGCGCCATCTCTGCTTCCGGTGTTTTGAAAAATAAACGTTATATCTTCAGATCTTGATTCAGGAAGACTATGTATTTTATTTGTGGGGGGATTAATTCGACTAAATTGGGCCTTGGGAATTTCTAGAAGTCTTATTTCAGGTCCTTTAAGTTGAGTCAGATATAGTGCAATGAGGGCAACGCAAAGTGAACAAAAATAGAGTATTGGACTTAGGAAATCTTTTGCGAAGCTAGGGAGAAAGATGAATAATAATAGAAACACACTTGGAAATATGATAAGGTAATAAATCAATGCCAGAATTGGAAAAATTAAAATCACAATTCTTTCTTGCGTTCGCAATATCCATTCCCTCTGTTCGTCTATATAGTGGTTTTTTCTTTATGAAATAAGGGTTTACGTTCAAATTTAACTATTTAGGCCAATTCCTGAGAATCTTGCATTACAGTTCTTATCAATAATTGATTTTAATCCTTGGCTAAGCACTTTTTCTATGAAATCATGCATAATTGTTCCTCCATAAGACGACTCATGCAGCTGGATGCCATGTCATGGCAGTGAAGTGGGAAGAACTCATCCCACGAATCATCGAAGCATCAGGTGTTTAGGACTCAGATTGATTTTGATTAAAAGTTGTAATGACTCGATGCATAGTTCGTAGATTAGCAAGAACCATTTCGTCACCATAGTTCCAATTCCATGACCCAAATCCACATTCAGGACCAGCAAAGGGCACACGATCAGCAC
>JABXGX010000216.1 GCA_016550405.1 archaeon
GGCGAGCACATTCCTCGAAGCCCGTTGGGACTTCGCGGGCGAAGCTGCAAACGGCACCGAGGACGTCTGGTGGATTCTCGAAGGGAAGGATTATCCGCGGTTGATTTGGGAATTGCCTGAAGGTTTACGGCTCCAGCCTCTTCGGGCCTTCTCTCCTAATCCGCGAGATGGCGCCACAGATGTGACACAATCACCAATTCTACATTGGGCCCCGGCAGAGCCAACCTTACAACATGACATATACTTAGGCGAGGATAAGGAGGAAGTGGTAAATGCAACAACTTTGAGTTTGGGAATCTACCGTGGTCGGCAACCGGGCGAGCTGGCCACCTATGATCCAGGAAAGCTTGAGTGGGACGCCACTTACTACTGGCGAATTGATGAGGTCAACGAAGCTGACCCCAACAATCTGTGTAAAGGTAGTGTCTGGTGCTTTACAACAGCCAACTTCCTTATCGTGGACGATTTTGAATCCTACAATGAACTTTGTCAAGAGCGTTGCTACAGGATATGGGATGCATGGATAGACGGATTTTATAATCCGACAAATGGCTCCCAGGTTGGCTACACTAAACCACCTTTCACCGAGCACATTATCGTTCACGGCGGTTTTCGCTCAATGCCCTTTTTCTACGACAATTCCGGTCCGGCGAATTATTCAGAAACTACCAAGACATTGACTGATATTCGTGATTGGATAGAAGAAGGTATTGGTATATTATCGCTTTGGTTCCACGGTGATCCGAACAATGATTCCGAACAAATGTATGTTGCTCTCAACAGTAGTTCGATAGTCTATTACGATAATCCCGAAGCTTTGTTGACAGAGGATTGGATCGAATGGATTATTAGTCTTCAAGAGTTTGTCAACCAAGGTGTGGGCCTCACAAATATCAATACTATTTCCATTGGTTTTGGCGATAAGAGTAATCCGCAACCAGGTGGTTCAGGCTTGGTCTTCTTTGATGACATCCGATTGTATCGACCGACACCTTAGGAATTGGCTCTATAATCTGTGGTGAAGGAAAATAGGTAATGGCAGTGATACAAAAAAGAAAAATCCGTCGGGAAATTGTAATGTCACTCATATTACTGCATTTCTTTTCCTTATCAGTTCAAGCACAATATGGCGGGGGCAGCGGGACAGACGAAGATCCATATTTGATTTACACAACCCAGCAGATGAATGCGATCGGGATTAATCCACATGACTGGGACAAGCATTTCAAGCTGATGGCAGATATTGATTTGAGTGAATATTCGGGAGACGCGTTTAATATTATTGGAGAGTGTTGTTTTGAATCAGGTTGGATTGATGATCCATTTTTGATTTCTCATCCATTTACAGGTATTTTTGATGGTAACGGCCATGTAATCTCAAATTTCAGCTACACTTCTACGAATGCAAGCTACATTGGACTTTTTGGGTACGTAGGTACATGGGGGGAGAAGGCCGTGGTTAAAGATTTAGGATTGATCGATCCTAACATAGATGTAGGAACGGGAGAATACATCGGCTCTTTGGTCGGTGTGCTGAAAAATGGAACTGTCACGAACTGTTACGTTGAAGGCGGCAGCGTCGTGGGAGGCTATAGTGTGGGTGGATTAGTGGGGGCCTACGGTGAGGGAATGAGGGGCTATCTCGACCCACCCTTTACGATATCCAACTGCTATTCGACAAGCAATGTACAGGGAACCTGGTATGTCGGAGGGCTTGTAGGATCTAATTATGAAGGAAGAATTATCAATTCGTACGCCACGGGTAACGTTTCTGGAGAATGGGGTGTCGGCGGACTAGTGGGACAAAACGGGAGCATATTGGATTTCCCACCGCCTCCTGGTACAATAATCAACTGCTATTCGACGGGACTTGTTTCTGGTGAGTACAATGTTGGTGGTCTTTTGGGACGAAACAACGTGGGTTCAGTCATCGGCTGCATCTGGGATATTGAAACTAGCGGTCAGTTAAGAAGTGCTTGTGGGGCGGGCAAGACAACGACCGAGATGAAAACGATTGACACCTTTGCTGGCTGGGGTGGGTGCGAAAATGAAGGAATTTGGACAATTGATAATGGCAACGATTATCCGAGACTTTGGTGGGAGGGTAAACTGGGAGTACTGCTTGAAGGGCAGTTATCTGATTTCCTAGAGGGAGCCGGAACAGAAGATGATCCTTATCTGATTTATACGGCTGAACAGATCAATATGATTGGTGTATTTCCATGCGAATGGGATAAAAACTTCAAGCTGATGGCGGATGTTGACCTATACGGCTTCACGGGAACGGATTTCAATATTATTGGGATTAATTCGGAGAATTCCTTTAAAGGTATTTTTGACGGCAATGGGCACACAATCTCTAACTTCAGTTATATCTCCACAGATAGGGACAACGCAGGACTTTTTGGATGTGTTGATAATCCCAATGCTGAGATCAAAAACTTGGGATTGATTGATCCTAATGTTGTTGCAGGAACTGGATCGGACGTTGGCTCACTGGTTGGCAGTTTAAGAAGCGGAACCATCACTGGCTGCCATGTGGATGGTGGCAGTGTTTCCGGAGATGAAATCGTCGGCGGGCTGGTGGGATTAAATTATTTGGGCACAATCACCAACTGCTATTCAATTACCACCGTTACCGGCGATGAGCGTGTCGGCGGTCTGGTTGGACTAGCTTCTCATAACTACATCGGTGAAAGAGCAGAAATCACTAAATGCTATTCAGTTGGTAACGTTTCTGGAAATAAAAGAGTCGGTGCGCTGGCGGGATTTAATTCCGGAACAATCACCAACTGCTTCTGGGATGTGGAGACTTCCGGCCAAAGCATAGGTGCTGAAGGCAACTACGCTAGAGGCATTGGTAAAACCACAGTCGAAATGCAAAAAGCCAGCACTTTCCTCCACGCCGGCTGGGACTTCGTCAACGAAACCACAAATGGTACAGAAGATATCTGGTGGATTGATGAAGGCCAAGACTATCCCAGACTGTGGTGGGAATTGATTCCCGAGAATTGATTTACATTAACTTCTTTGGCTTTGTAGACATAATTCAACGAGACTTATTTTATAGCCAATCACCAACCGGTAATTGATCCACTGCATGTCGTAAAACTGGATCAACATTCATATAGACCTTATTTGTCAGATCAGGTGAAGAATGCTCCAACAATTTCTGTATAACAGTTGTAGATACACCTCGCTGAGCAAGGACAGAGCCAAAGGTCTTGCGTAAATCATGAAATGTGTAATCTTCCAATCCAAGTTTCCGACGTATCTTTGTCCATGTGTATCGACTGAAATTATCATTAAATAATTTTTTCTGCTTTGCATCTAAATCAGAAACATATTTCTTCAACTCTACCTTAATCGGAACTGGCACAGGTCTTGAGCCCATGCTCTTCCTGGTCTTTCTGCTCCTTGTAGTGACAGAGCTATTTTCAAAATCAATATCTGATAACATTATTGAGTCAATGTCACCTAGTCTGAGCCCTGTCCCCAAAGCCAGCAGAATTCTCATCCTCAATGTCCTATGTCGTTTAGAAACTGAAATTATTTTCTTTATCTGCGCATTACTTAAGGATTTGACAGGTTTTTCATCTTCTTTTAATTCTTTGAATTCAATTTCACCATTAACGTATCTGTTTTTCTTGCACCAGCGAACGAACGCTCTCAAGTTTCTAATGTCTTTGTTAAGTGTTGAGCGAATGACTTCTTTTCCTCTTTCGAGTATGTACTTGTCAATAGCACTTTGAGTAATCTGTTTCGAATTACATCTTCCGACTAACCGTTCAAAGTGACGCAATGTAAGTGCTACTTCATAGATTGAATCTTCTACATAACCGGCTACTTTCTTACTATGTAAATACTCATCTAACATCTTTTTCCAATCTACGCTGATAGTTCCAGTGAAAACATCAGAATTCAATTGAGCATATTTTATCTTGCGAAAGTGCTCAGCCAGAACTTTAGTTGGTAATGCCTTTGTTTTGCGTTTACCGCTTTCATACCACCCGACCCACCAGCCTTTTACACGCTTTCGTTTGTAGATCCAAACCTTTTTCATAACTCGATTTATCGTAATTTTAGAAACGCGAATCAAGTGAAAAAAAGGGCATGATTTCGTACAGAATAGTGTCAAAATAGTGACAAAATAACGGCAACTCAATTTTGTCGAATATAAGTAATTATATAATAGAGACTTACATTCACAAAGATTTTATTTGCGGCGTCTACTTAATCCGACGCAACAAAAACCTTTGTTTTTGGGCTAAAATCAAGGATTGTCATGTCAAATGTGAGTTAATTGATATGGCTCTTGCTAAATCATTGTAACTCTCACTCAAAAAAGTAGTTATGAAAATAACTGCCCCAAATTACAAACGCTTCCTCGAATCGTTAGTGTCCAGCGTTTACCAAGACATTTAGGCTTTTGCCATCAAAGCAGTTTCAGAAAGGCGACGCCGAGAAAGATGGCACTACCTGCGAATACAATACTCCGCAAGACTAGGTGGCCCCGGGCATAAACAGGCAGTTTGCGGTCGAGATATAGAAGTACGAAGCCGAGTAGGCCAAAAACAACGGCGTTCATAGCAGCGATAGTATTGATGACAACAGCGGGCTGGTTATCACCAAGAAGTATAGTAATTGCCATCACAACAAGATAGGCGCCCATTACTATACGATAGCTTTTGAGCTTATTAGAGAACCGCGGCGAAAAGCCGGATAGCATCGAAGCAATCGCCCTACTTTTACCATCCATGCAGCTTACTACTGTGCTGAACAGGGCAAAAAACGCCACGACTAGGAATGTCTCTCGGCCTCGAGGAATCGAGTCGAGCATTCTGGATAGAGTGGACATGATCTGTTGTTTTTCGGGCACAATACCATGGGCATGCAAAGTTGCTACGCCCATTACCAGGAACGCAAAAGAAATCCCAATCATGAGCGTATATGAGGCGACGCAGTCAATTCGCATCGTTGATAACCATCGTCGATACTCTTCTTCGTTCCGGGCCTTACCGATCTTCTCGTTGATCCATGACGAGTATAGCAAAGTGGTAGTTCCGGCACCTATCCAACCCATTAGACCCATGATAGTAGCTATGGAACCTTGAGGAATCTTGGGCACGAGTCCGCTTACAATCTGATTGCCCGGTAGTGGGACCTGAAAAAGCGTATAGATTAAGCCAACTAACAATACGGCACACATTGCTACAACGATCTTCTCGAATAAAGGGTACGAACCTGTGTACAGCAGAATGGGAACCAAGGCTGTGGCACAAAGGGCTGCAATCCGAATATCGAGCCCCGGAAACAGCCCAGAGATGGCTGAGCCACAAGCAAGAGCAATACCACCGTAACCTATCATATCCAAGGAAAAGACGAGGATAATAAAGTACTGAACCCAATGCTGGGGTCCAGGTAACCAGTCAAGGGCACGAAACACATCATCCCATGAGGCGATGGTCAGTCTGGCAAGGTTTTCACTGAATGCTGCTTTATAGACTATAGTAAGGACAGTCACCCATAATAGTGTAAATCCATACTGCGCTGCGCTCCGCGGTGTCAGTATCAACTCGCCTGAACCTATGGCCAGTGCTGCAAGGACTACACCGGGTCCGACGAACTTGAGCTTCTCTAGAAGATTTACAGGTGCTTTTTTGGTTGTTTCCAATAGCCACCTCTGACGACGAAATACATGTAGTTTTCTGCTATTCTTTGCCATGGTTATTATAGTCTTCCGGGGGAATGAATAAAGCATAGAATTGTGAACACAATTATGGTTAGCTTGCGTCTTGAGATATAAACATACTGAACCTTATAGCTCTCACTAAATGTAGAAAGAAACCGCAGCCCAAAAAGGCTGCGGTGAAAAAGGTGGGATGGCTGCATATTGTATGTTTTTACAGGAAATGTGAATTCAGAATTTCTGTGCTATCACCTCTTTTTGTTGTTGCTAACCTTGTTCTAACTTGTCACAATAAATTCTGGAACGTGCGTTTGAGAAATATACAGTGATTCTGAAAGTTCAATTTACAAGGAGGTACTACAATGGCAGACAAGGAAGTTTTAGTTGTTGCAAGCAAGGTTAAGGCGTACGTTAAGAGTAAACAGATGCAGACATCATCTGATGCAATTACGGCTCTTAGTGACAAGATTTGTGCAACGTTGGATGAAGCAACTGAAAGGGCAAAGGCTAATCGCCGCAGCACGGTTAAGCCGCAAGACTTGTAAGCGTTAATTTTCTATATTGAAAATAATCGGCATCAAGATGGTTGGCCATTCAAAGTAGTCCCTATACACTATTCATTTACACTGATTATGGTTGTATTTGAAGGTATCTGTCTGTTTTCCTCTTATTGCTGTCATTCTGACAGTAAAAGTGAATTTCTGATGATATTGGGTGAATCTTTTGGATACAGGCTGCCTTGGCATCAAGATAATCGCCCACAGTAGTATCAATTACATCTGTATAGTTCATTAATGAATATGCGTTAGGAGAGGTATGAATTGAGGCGGGAGATTCTTGAGACGGGATTTCATGATGCGTTTTCTTGATAAGGTAGTTCCTTCGGTATTATTTTGATAAGATACCATCTATAGCAAGCGGTTTTATTAAAGAAAGTCAACAGGAGGCAAAGGAAATGGACAGTAAAGTAAGAAGATATTTCTGGGTGATTTTATTGATCATGTTTAGTGCTGGATTGTGGGGCGGAGAGCACACTAACATCAAGCCAAGAGCCAGGGAAGTAGGGATAGCGCCTGGCGTACTAACACCCGGCAAGCTAAACGCCATTACCGATGTCGAAGGAGTAAAAGTCGGTCATGTTACGCTCATAGAGGGAAGGGATATTAGAACTGGCGTGACGGCTATCATTCCCCATTCGGGAAGTCTTTTTGCCGAAAAAGTCCCGGCTGCTATCTATTTGGGAAATGCCTTCGGCAAACTAATAGGCTATACCCAGGTTGAAGAGTTGGGAAACATCGAAACGCCAATTGTGCTGACTAACACGCTTAATGTTGGGATAGTAGCTGATGGAGTAATCGAATACATGTTGAGTCTGCCCGGAAACGAGAACGTGACGTCTATAAATCCTGTAGTGGGTGAAACGAATGATGGCTGGTTAAATAATATTAGAAGCAGACCGGTACGTCAACGCCATGTCCGCGAAGCGATAGAAAA
>JABXGX010000217.1 GCA_016550405.1 archaeon
AGATCGAGGGTCATCATGATTTTCTGGCTAAGCAGAATGTTGACAAAATCATCGCGATAAAAAGCGACTTCTCGATTGGTGACGCGGTATATCTACATGCGCCAGTATGGTTTGTTGTCTATGAGTACAAGGGTGAAAGGTACAACATCATCCTAGACGGCGCCACCGGCGCGATCATTAAAGGAGACATTCCAGCAACAAAATTTGAGATTTTTTAAATTAAAGCTTTTATACTCATTGAAGAAACATAAATGAGGAGATGCCTCTCGTGCCGAAGAGACCGCTAGGTGTCCTTTCAATAGGTGTCTTAATAGTGATGTTGGCGGCAAGCGCGGTGGTTTTCGCTGCCGACGCTGCCAGTGTTCTTCTCTACGCATCTAAGATATTTTCTCTTACTTTGACTCTATTTGGTCTCTGGGTTGCGGGTCTTGCTGGTGTCCGCGCTTCCAATCCGGAAGTATATGGAAGGGGATCGTTCAGCATTTTTTCAGGAGGAATCTTGATTACTGCGGTTGGAGTTGCTTGGTTGCTCTCTATTTACGAATTTCCTGCTGTATATCTTCTTTCAACGGTATTGCTGATTCTCGGAATTTTAGTAGTGGCAGCAGCTATTCGGACATGGCGAAAATAATCAGTACAAGATTATCGCAAAAAGGATTGAGCTGTTCAATCATCACAGAACAAGTAAGGGAAGTTCGCATTTTTCTAGCCTGATGGCTTTCGCTGCTTTTAGGTTTTTCGTGTTGCTCCACAATTTGGGCAGGACGTTGCCGTCTGAGGCATCAGACTTCCGCAGTACTCACATGGTATCATGACCACTTCCTTTATTATTTCCTTCTCCTTCACAATCGTCGGCGCTGCTGCCGGTCTGATCACCTGAAGTTCCATCGTTTCGGTGTTGACATCTGGGCGTCCATTGATAGCTATAACTCCTTTGATGGACCAGGTGACGCCTCCGTCAACGCTGTCGAAGGATTCTCTTCCACCAGCAGGGATGTTAACGCTGAAGGGAAACGTTTTGTTGAAGCCTGATGTCAGGTGCAGTGCGCCGCTTGCCCTCGGATTAGCGGAATGCAGCGTGGCTTGATCCCATGAGGTGCGGTGAACCCTTCTTCCTTCATCATCGTATTCCAATCTTTCTCGTTTCTTTTTTTCGACGCATCGAATTTCAGCTCGCACCTCGGTTGCGTCAAATTCCTCTTGGGATGACACGACGATTGCGCCCTTCAAATCCTCCCCCAATTCGAAAGTGCTTTTAGGAATCGTCAACGAGACGCTGGTTTTTGGTTTTGTGAACCTATCCGTTAGTTTCTTGAAGAAGCCCACAGATCACCATCTCTCTGGAGGTTTGACTATTATCATGAATAATCGTATCCGTATTTATTAATTTCTGATGGATAACGCTAGAATCTTTATATAGAGTATCGCAGCTCATTCTAACCAAGTTTATAGTGTAACAAAAAAGAGGGTTGGTGAATGGCAGAGCGGGAAACGATCGAGAAGGTGAAGGACAAGCAAGGCGTACTGTCTGAGATACAGAACTTCTTCACTCTGGGATACGGCACAAAGGAGGACCTGCGGGAACTCGACAAGAAACTCCGAGATCTATATTATGCGGATCTGCGTGATCTGCGTCATGTGTGGGAGGACGTTTACCTAGGCGCCTTAGACGTCGGGGTTGCCGCTTCGAAACGTGACTTCAAG